>NZ_GL882852.1:6871-12196 GCF_000195655.1 Klebsiella sp. MS 92-3 | reverse complement strand
AGAAAAAAAAACAAAAAAAAAAAAAAAAAAGGAAAAGTGAAAAAAACCCCCCCCCCCCCGGTTCGTTTTGCAGCAGTCCCGCTACATTGGTGCTCCCTGCTCGTCCTTGAAAACTTTTCCTGAGGTCTCCTGACCATGTTCATCCATAAACACGTGCATCCTGCTTTCACACCACCCCGATGCGAAATGACTTATCCATAAGTTTGTCCCGATCTTCCTGATCCACCGTTCATCCTGAGCGGCTCTCGTTCTCCATCCTGGAGGTGTCCATTACGCGATCCTGCGTTATCCTTGCTTCATCCTGAAGCCTGTCCCTGCAACGCCGTCCTGGCGGGTCCTGCAGAAGCGCCATCATCCTGATGTTCGCTTCATTTCGCGACGTCCTGTCGACAGACATAGGATCACTGATTCTGCCCCTTCTTACAACCCTTCTTGAGACAATCTCTTAAGATTAGTCCCCACTCAAAAGGACGAAAAAATTAAGATCTTATTTAATACCAACAGCTTATATAAAAAAGTATGGATTAAATTTACCTTAAATGATGACGATCTCTTACAGGTTTTGTAAGAGATCTCTCACAAACGATCTGGCAGACTGGATTACAGAACTGGCTCAAGGTGGTTGAGGAAACCCGCAAGTGAGGGAGAAAGCGTAATGCGTTTGGCGGTGCCGAGGGTCTCTTTGACTACCTCGCCGCTGAGATTACAGACGGAAATCACATCCAGTTCACTCTCGAGGGTGGCGATAAACAGCGTCGGCGACAGCTTCAACCGCTTCTGCACCACCAGGTGCCCGATTAAATTTTCCTGCACCCGCTGGAAATCCTCTTCACTCCAGGTCTGCAGCAGCGTCAAGGTTTCGCCGGCAAACCGGCCGGACATATCGCCGGCAAACTGAGTGGTATAATAAGAATGAAGCGGCTGTTGTACCACAATGTCGAGGGCGCGTTCAACCGCGCTGATATTTTGCGCCAGCGAAAACGGCTGCGGCTGCCAGAAAACGGCCTCGCCCTGGGTGTCGACAACGCAAGGCGACGGGACGCCGTAAAGCTCTTCACTGCGCGGCAGGCTGTGGCGCTGCTGCTGCCAGACGGCGCAATATCGTTGGGTAAAAGCGCGTAGCGCTTCTGCTGTCTGATGGTCCACCGGTTTCTCTCTTCACGTTAGACAGGATACACTGGAGCAATAGTGTACCCGCTTTACTATGGTGAAACATGTCTTCTTACGATAATCATCAGGCGCTGGCCGGCCTGACGCTCGGTAAATCAACCGATTACCGCGATACCTATGACGCCTCGCTGCTGCAGGGCGTGCCGCGCAGTTTAAACCGCGACCCGCTGGGCCTGCATGCCGATAATCTGCCGTTTCACGGCGCCGATATCTGGACGCTGTACGAACTCTCCTGGCTGAACGGCAAAGGTCTGCCGCAGGTAGCTGTCGGCCACGTCGAGCTGCCCGATACCAGCCTCAATCTGGTGGAGTCGAAAAGCTTTAAGCTCTATCTCAACAGCTTTAACCAGACCCGTTTCGCCAGCTGGCAGGACGTTGCAGAGACGCTGACTCGCGATCTCAGCGCCTGCGCGCAGGGGAAGGTGAAGGTATCGCTCTACCGCCTGGATGAACTGGAAGGCCAGCCGATTGCCCGCCTGCACGGCACCTGCATCGACGATCAGGATATCGAGATCAATAACTATCAGTTCAGCGCCGATTACCTGCAGGGCGCCGCCAGCGGCAAAATCGTGGAGGAGACGCTGGTCAGCCACCTGCTGAAGTCTAATTGCCTTATCACTCATCAGCCGGACTGGGGCTCGGTGCAGATCCAGTATCGGGGGGCGAAAATCGACCGCGAGCAGCTCCTGCGCTATCTGGTTTCGTTCCGCCACCATAACGAATTCCATGAGCAGTGCGTCGAACGTATCTTTAACGATATTCTCCGTTTCTGCCAGCCGGAATCGCTTTCCGTTTACGCCCGCTATACGCGACGCGGCGGTCTGGATATCAACCCCTGGCGCAGCAATGGCGACTTTTCCCCCGCCACCGGCCGCCTCGCCCGTCAATAATAAACAATTTCACAATTTGCGTGCGTTTAGGCGCGCGCAAGGTTGTGGAAACGCCGTTCGCAGGGCTATTGTAATCACAGGAAGACCATAAGCGTCCTGTAAGGAGTTCACTTGATTACACATGTTAGCCCGCTTGGTTCAATGGATATGCTGTCGCAGCTGGAAGTGGATATGCTTAAGCGCACCGCCAGCAGCGACCTGTACCAACTCTTTCGCAACTGCTCGCTTGCTGTGCTCAACTCGGGGAGCCTGACCGATAACAGCAAGGAGCTCCTGTCCCGTTTCGAAAATTTCGAGATTAACGTGCTGCGGCGCGAACGCGGTGTGAAGCTGGAACTGATCAACCCGCCGGAAGACGCCTTCGTTGACGGGCGGATTATCCGCTCCCTGCAGGCCAACCTGTTCGCCGTGCTGCGCGATATCCTGTTTGTTTACGGCCAGATCCACAATACCGTTCGCTTCCCGAACCTCGATCTCGAAAGTTCGGTTCATATCACTAACCTGGTGTTCCCGATCCTGCGCACCGCCCGCGCGCTGCACGTCGGCGAGGCGCCGAACATGATCGTCTGCTGGGGCGGCCACTCCATCAACGAAAACGAATATCTCTACGCCCGCCGCGTCGGTACGCAGCTGGGCCTGCGGGAACTGAATATCTGCACCGGCTGCGGGCCTGGCGCAATGGAGGCGCCGATGAAAGGCGCCGCCGTCGGCCATGCGCAGCAGCGCTACAAAGACAGCCGCTTTATCGGCATGACCGAACCATCCATTATCGCTGCGGAACCACCGAACCCGCTGGTCAATGAACTGATCATCATGCCGGATATCGAAAAGCGTCTGGAGGCCTTCGTACGTATCGCCCACGGGATCATTATTTTCCCGGGCGGCGTCGGCACTGCCGAAGAGCTGCTCTACCTGCTGGGTATTCTGATGCACCCCGACAACAAAGCGCAGGTGCTGCCGCTGATCCTCACCGGGCCGAAGGAGAGCGCCGACTACTTCCGTGTACTGGACGAGTTTATCACCCATACCCTGGGCGAATCGGCCCGTCGCCACTACCGGATCATCATTGACGACCCCGCGGAAGTGGCGCGGCAGATGAAAAAAGCGATGCCGCTGGTGAAAGAGAGCCGTCGCGAGACCGATGACGCCTACAGCTTTAACTGGTCGATTCGCATCTCGCCGGACCTGCAGATGCCGTTTGATCCGACCCACGAGAACATGGCCAACCTCAAACTCTCCCCGGATCAGCCGGTGGAAGTGCTGGCCGCCGACCTGCGTCGCGCCTTCTCCGGGATTGTCGCGGGGAACGTCAAAGAGGTGGGCATCCAGGCCATTGAGCAGTACGGTCCTTACAAACTGCACGGCGATCCGGAGATGATGCGCCGTATGGACGATCTGCTGCAGGGCTTCGTCGCCCAGCACCGCATGAAGCTTCCGGGCGGCACCGCCTATATTCCTTGCTACGAAATCATCGCCTGATTTCCCCCTCTCCCGCCGGGGCATCGCCTGACGCCTGCCCCCGGCGGGCTCTCTTCCTCTGACTTCCAGAACGCGCTAAAAACCTTTCTGTTACTAATCAATCATCTGAATTATTTCTACATAGCCAAACGTTTGCGTTGGTAAAAACTGCGACAATTATCACTGCAAAAAATGGTTTTAAGCGCAAAAACGTCGACTACTTCTCTTTTTTACAGTAAATCCCTCGTTATTACGCCGCTCCGCTTTTATCTCATATGCTGCAAATGGTAGCCTTCGCGCCACAAATCGCTGGCTGATCACCAGAAACAGGCTGTTGGACTAAAAATACGCACATTGAAAGTGGATTATTGCATTTGAGATCGCGATCACTGATGCATAAACCATATAAATGTATCTTTCCGGCCCAATTATTACGGAGAAAATTTCTAAAAAAACCGTAATTAAACGAATTTCATGTTACGCAATTGTATTTATTCATTAGATTTTGTTGATTCCTCCAGGAGATACAGATGGAAACCACTCAAACCAGCACCATCGTTTCGGGCGAAACCCGCAGCGGATGGCGTAAAACCGACACCATGTGGATGCTGGGCCTGTACGGCACGGCGATTGGCGCAGGCGTCTTGTTCCTGCCGATCAACGCCGGCGTTGGCGGCATGATCCCCCTGATCATCATGGCGATTCTGGCCTTCCCGATGACTTTCTTCGCCCACCGCGGCATGACCCGCTTCGTGCTCTCCGGGAAAAACCCGGGCGAAGACATCACCGAAGTAGTGGAAGAACACTTCGGCGTAGGCGCAGGTAAGCTGATTACCCTGCTTTATTTCTTCGCTATCTACCCGATCCTGCTGGTTTACAGCGTGGCGATCACTAACACCGTCGAAACCTTCATGGCGCATCAGCTGCACATGACGCCGCCGCCGCGCGCCATTCTGTCGCTGATCCTGATTGTCGGCATGATGACCATTGTGCGTTTCGGCGAGCAGATGATTGTGAAAGCGATGAGCGTGCTGGTGTTCCCGTTCGTTATCGCGCTGATGGTGCTGGCTCTGTATCTGATCCCGCAGTGGAACGGCGCGGCGCTGGAGACGCTCTCCCTGAGCGGCGCTTCCGTTACCGGCAACGGCCTGCTGATGACCCTGTGGCTGGCGATCCCGGTGATGGTCTTCTCCTTCAACCACTCGCCGATCATCTCTTCCTTCGCGGTAGCCAAACGTGAAGAGTACGGCGAAGGCGCTGAGAAGAAATGCTCCAGTATCCTCGCGCGCGCCCACATCATGATGGTGCTGACCGTGATGTTCTTCGTCTTCAGCTGCGTTCTGAGCCTCTCTCCGGCAGACCTGGCGGCGGCGAAAGAGCAGAACATCTCGATTCTGTCTTACCTGGCGAACCACTTTAACGCGCCAATCATTGCCTGGATGGCGCCGATCATCGCGATGATCGCCATCACCAAATCCTTCCTTGGCCACTATCTGGGCGCTCGCGAAGGCTTTAACGGCATGGTGATCAAATCCCTGCGCAGTAAAGGCAAATCGATTGAAATCAACAAACTGAACAAGCTGACCGCGCTGTTCATGCTGATCACCACCTGGATTGTGGCAACCCTGAACCCGAGCATCCTCGGTATGATCGAGACCCTTGGCGGCCCGATTATCGCGATGATCCTGTTCCTGATGCCGATGTACGCGATTCAGAAAGTCCCGGCGATGCGTAAATACAGCGGCCATATCAGCAACGTCTTCGTGGTGATTATGGGCCTGATTGCCATCTCCGCGATCTTCTACTC
>NZ_GL882852.1:5296-6728 GCF_000195655.1 Klebsiella sp. MS 92-3 | reverse complement strand
CGGGCTTTCCGACAGCACGGGAATACATATGATCAGCGTATTCGATATCTTTAAAATCGGCATTGGCCCTTCCAGCTCCCATACCGTTGGACCGATGAAAGCGGGCAAACAATTCACTGACGACCTGATCGCGCGCGGCCTGCTGGCCGAGGTGAGCAAAGTCGTCGTCGACGTCTACGGCTCCCTCTCCCTGACCGGTAAAGGCCACCATACCGATATCGCGATTATCATGGGACTCGCCGGCAACCTGCCGGACACCGTCGACATCGACGCCATTCCGGGCTTTATTCAGGACGTTAATACCCATGGCCGCCTGATGCTGGCCAACGGTCAGCACGAAGTGGACTTCCCGGTGGATCAGTGCATGAATTTCCATGCCGACAACCTGTCGCTGCATGAGAACGGCATGCGTATCACCGCCCTGGCCGGCGACAAGGTGCTCTACAGCCAGACGTATTACTCTATCGGCGGCGGCTTTATCGTTGATGAGGAGCACTTCGGCCAGACTACCGAGGCGCCGGTTGCCGTTCCTTACCCTTACAAAAACGCCGCCGACCTGCAGCGTCACTGCCGTGAAACCGGGCTGTCGCTCTCCGGCCTGATGATGCAGAACGAACTGGCGCTGCACAGCAAAGAAGCCCTTGAGCAACACTTCGCCGCGGTGTGGGAAGTGATGAGCGCCGGTATCGAGCGCGGCATCACCACCGAAGGCGTCCTGCCGGGCAAACTGCGCGTCCCGCGCCGCGCCGCCGCGCTGCGCCGCATGCTGGTGAGCCAGGACACCACCAACAGCGATCCGATGGCGGTGGTCGACTGGATCAATATGTTCGCCCTGGCGGTGAACGAAGAGAACGCCGCCGGCGGCCGGGTGGTGACCGCGCCAACCAACGGCGCCTGCGGTATCGTGCCGGCGGTGCTGGCCTACTATGACAAGTTTATCCGCAAGGTGAACAGCAACTCCCTGGCCCGCTATATGCTGGTCGCCAGCGCGATTGGTTCGCTGTATAAGATGAACGCCTCCATCTCCGGCGCCGAAGTCGGCTGCCAGGGTGAAGTGGGGGTCGCCTGCTCGATGGCGGCGGCCGGTCTGGCGGAACTGCTGGGCGGCAGCCCGGGTCAGGTGTGCATCGCGGCAGAGATCGCTATGGAGCATAACCTCGGCCTGACCTGCGACCCGGTCGCCGGCCAGGTGCAGGTGCCGTGCATCGAACGCAACGCTATCGCTGCCGTGAAAGCGGTCAACGCCGCGCGAATGGCGCTGCGCCGGACCAGCGAGCCGCGCGTGTGTCTCGATAAAGTGATCGAGACCATGTACGAAACCGGCAAAGACATGAACGCCAAGTACCGGGAAACCTCCCGCGGTGGTCTGGCGATGAAGATTGTTGCCTGCGATTAACCTGCTGGGCGCCCCCTCCCCCCCCCCGCCCCCCCC
>NZ_GL882852.1:4789-5199 GCF_000195655.1 Klebsiella sp. MS 92-3 | reverse complement strand
CCCCCCCCCCCCCCCCCCCGGGGGGGGGGTGGGGGCCCATCGTCCTGCATAACTCTTTTTGTTATATCAATAAAATTTTAGTTATTTAATGGTTATAAGCGCTGTTTGTTACCTTACGCAAAACCGCTAAGGAGAACAGACAATGTCCAACCGATTCCGCCCCGCCTGGCTGCTGGTCCTCGCCGCCCTCTCTACCTCCGCGCTGGCCAAAGCGCCGGAAACCGTCAACATCGGCTATCAAAAGGCGAATATCTTCGCGCTGCTGAAGTACCGCGGCACGCTGGATGAGAGCCTGAAAAAACAGGGCATTGCCGTACGCTGGGTCGAATTCCCCGCCGGGCCGCAAATGCTGGAGGGGCTGAACGTCGGTAGTATCGATCTGGCCGCGACCGGCGATGCGCCTCCCGCCC
>NZ_GL882852.1:273-4681 GCF_000195655.1 Klebsiella sp. MS 92-3 | reverse complement strand
CCTTTGCCCAGGCGGCGCAAGCCGATCTGGTCTACCTTGCCCACTCCCCCGCTAACCCGAAAACGGAAGCGATTGTGGTGCCTGAACAGTCGGCAATCCACAGCGTGGCCGACCTGAAGGGCAAGCGCGTGGGGTTGAACAAGGGGTCTGATGTCAACTACCTGCTGGTTGCCGCACTGGAAAAAGCGGGCCTCAGCTATAAAGACATCACCCCGGTCTATCTGCCGCCGGCGGACGCCCGCGCCGCTTTCCAGCGCGGGGCGATTGATGCGTGGGTGATCTGGGATCCGTTCCTCGCAGAAGTGGAAACCAACGCGAAAGCCCGACAGATCCGCAATGCCGAGGGGCTGGTGCCGCACTACACCTTCTATCTCGCCAGCCGCAAGTTTGCAGATACCTACCCGGAGACAGCAAAGCAGGTGGTGGATGAGCTGGGTAAACTCAGCGCGTGGGCGAACAGCCATCAGGACGAGGCCGCCGGGCTGCTGTCGACCTCAACCGGACTGGATAAAGCCATCTGGCTGAAGACCCTGGCCCGCCTGCCCTACGGTGCCGAACGCATGACCCCGGCGGTGTATAACGAACAGCAGGCGCTGGCGGATACCTTTACGCGCATCGGCCTGCTGCCGGTGAAAGTCGACGTGCGCAGCGCCACCTGGTCGCTGGATAAACCTTGATTTTCCTGACGACGGGAAGCACTGCGCCTCCCGTCGCCGACAGGCTTACCCCGCCGTTTTCTCACCATTGCCTATCTGCCAGATAAAGGTGGGCGCTTCACCGTTCACCAGCCAGTTACCGATATTACGTGCCTTATAAATCACCGGATTATGCGAGGCAACCGTCCGCGCATTGCGCCAGTGGCGATCCAGCGCAAGGCGAGTTCGCGTATCCGACGCCCCGAGGGCATTAAACAGCTCCGTCGCCGCCCGCGGGATCCAGTCGCTGGCGATCACCTGCGCCTGCGCCGCTTCCACTTCCGCCAGCTGGTTACGCCGGGCAATCAATGCTTCGTCGTCGCTGACGTGCGCCACATAGGCCTGCTGCAGCGATTCCGCGGCCTGCAGGACCGCGGCCCGGGTCGCCCATGCCCAGCTGCTGATCTGCCCAACGACCTGCAGAACCTGGGCGTCATCGCGCGGCACGGCGGCGTTGCCGTGGCTGTACATCCGGGAACGATGTTTGACGCCCTGCGCGGCATCCCGCTCAACCGCCAGGCCAATGCCCGCGAGGGTCGCCAGCAGCACATGCTGGTAGAAGGCGGTCTGATAGCGAAAGCGCTGGGCAAAATCATAGACATGTTCGGTTTCCACCCGAGCGCCGGTAAAGCGGGTGGTCCCGCTGCCGGTCAACCGCTGGCCAAAGCCATCCCAGTCATCTTCCCGCACCACGCCGGTCTGCTGGGTGCTGACCAGGGCTATCACATCGCTGGCGGTATCACTGCGCCGGGCAAACACATCGATCCAGTCGGCGTACAGCGCGCCGGTGCTGTAAAACTTCTCGCCGTCGAGTCGCCAGCCGCCCTCTGCCGGCGTCACTCTGGTGTTCACCTCTCCCAGCTTAACCGCGCCGATCTCCGTCCAGCCGCTGCCCACCAGCTCACCGTCGAGGAAGCGACGAAACCAGCGGTCGCGCCCGGCGGAATCCGGCTGATTCAGCTGATCTTCCACAAAGGCAAAGTGCGCGCGCAGGGCCTGCGGCAGGTTAGAGTCCGCTTGCGCCAGCTCGATCAGCAGCGCGCTGAGCTGCGGCAGCGAAGCGCCCCAGCCGCCCTTCTCACGCGGGATACGCAGCGTGCCGAAGCCCGCTTCTTTCAGCCAGCGGATCGGCTCATCGGGCAGAATGCGCTGCTGTTCGCGCTCCGCAGCGCCCTGGGCGATACGGGTGAATATCGGGCGGAAGGCGGCCGCCAGCGCGTCATAATCGGTGCCAGTGGAGAGCAGGGTCATTGTCAGTTCCTTATTCATGAAGTGCGTCGATATCTTCTCGCGTCGGTTCATGACGGACCGCCAGCAGGAAGAAAATGGGAATAATGGCGGCAAGCGAGACCACCCAGAACATCTGCGTGCCGAGGGAGGCCTGCAGCAGCGGCAGAATAAACAACGCCAGCGCGCTGCCGATCCCGGAGAGTGCCCGGCTGAAACCGACCCCGGTGGCGCGAATGGCAGTAGGATAGGAGAGCGCCGGGTAGATCATCAGCTGCGCCCCCGGGCCAAACCCTTCGGCGAACAGCCACAGCCCCAGCATCGCGATAGCCAGCACGATACCTGCCGTCGCGTGCGGTTGCCCCACCAGCGCCAGCACAATCAGCGCCACAAACTGCAGGGCGAAGCCGGCTATCGCCACATGACGCGAAGGATATTTCCACGCCAGATGCATACCGAGCAGCCCACCGGTAAAAGCAAACAGGGCGTTCAGCCCCAGCGATGCCGAAATAGTTTCGAAGACGCCAGCCCCGAGGAACTGGGCAAGAATTGACGGCAGGAAAAAGGCAATCGCCGTGTACTCGAAGGAGATACAGATATTCATCACCCCGGCGACGATAGTCCGCTCGCGGTAGGGTTTTTCGAACAGCACGCGGAAGCTCACTTTCGGCGCTGGCGCGGGCTTCGCCGCCGGGACCTCATGGGCATGGATCCCCCAGGAGTCGCGTAAAATACGCACTGCAGAGGTCAGATCGCCCTGGTTCGCCGCCCACAGCGGGGATTCATTCATAAATCGACTGCGGACGGCAATAATCAGCAGTGCCGGCACGGCGCCGAACAGCAGGGAGGCGCGCCATAGCCAGTCAAGATGCTCCTGCGGCAGCAGGAAATAGAGGCCGAAGATAATGAGAAAGCAGACGGTTGAGGCGGCGTACCACATCGGGCACCACGCCGCGAGGCGAGCCGCTTTGTTGCCTTTGCCGGCAAAGCGGGAAAACTCGGCCAGATAGGACATCGCTACCGGCAGGTCGATGCCAACGCCGATGCCCATCAGGAAACGGGCGCCAATCAACACCCAGACGTTCGGCGCCAGCCCGGCGGCGATAGCCGAAATCACGAAAAAGAACATATCGGCCATAAAAACCGAATAGCGACCATATTTATCGGTCAACCAGCCGCCGATAATATTGCCGACGATAGTCCCGACCATAATGGACGAAGTCACCAGGCCGGTCAGCAGCGGTGAGAGCTGAAATTCACGTACAACGTCATCAATACCGTAGGAGAGCGTGGTTAAGTCATATGCGTCGAGAAAAACGCCCCCCAGCGCGAGGAAGACAATCATCCGCGCATATTTCGCATGTTCCTTGCCGGAATTAATTAGCCGCGCCACATCCCCGACGCTACTGACCGGTACCGAAGCGATACCGGGATTATCCACTGGTAATGTACTCATTTTTTCACCTTATTATTTTGTGCAGGTCATCAGCGGTTATAGACCGCGCGCGACGAGAATCAAAACAACAAATCATTCTATAAAAATCAATATAATCAATAAGTTAACAAATATCACCAGCACAAAAAGGACGCGCTTTCACGCATCCTCAAGGGAAATAAATAACAACGAAAATAGACGTCGTGCAGGACGCTTATTCCGCGGACACTGGAACTAATACGTCTTTTACCAGCGGGTCATCGGTGGTTTTTAACCACGTCTGGATCCGCGGATCAGAAAAAGCCTGTTTTAATTTGACGATATTTTCCTGCGATAAATACGGTGTACCAATCACTAATTGCGAAGCAAAGGTGCGCGGCGCCGGCGGGAATAATATGCCTTTCTCACGCGGCACTTTCCCGGCGTCAAATTGCGAGACATAGCCGATGGCGGCATCCACCGAATTTAACGCCCGCGGCATGGTCAGCAGATCCAGCTCTTTAAAGACAAACTGATGCGGGTTACCGACAATATTTTTCAGCTTCGCCGTGCGTGGCTCCACCGCCGGGTCGAGCGAGATCAACCCAATGCGCTGGAGCAGCCACAGGGCCTGCCCCTGATTGGCGCCATCGTCAGGCACGACAATGGTCGCGCCGTTGGGCAACGCCTGTACCGACGAGTAGCGGTCGGAATAGATGCCAAACGCCCACTGGAACACCGGCACCGTGGTCGACAGCGCAAAGCCGTTAGCGTCCACCACCTGTTTAAGCCACCACTGATGCTGATAGATCGTCCCGGCATACTGACCTTCCGCTACCGCGCGGTCAGCCTGGACCGGATCCTGCACCCCCACCGCCTCCAGTTTCAGACCGTAATCGGGCGCAATATGCTGATTAATATACTCAATGATCCGCTGCTCGCCGGCCATCGCCGGCTCGTAGTGAATTTTTAACGTGCTGCCGAAGACCACCTGCTGGCTTTGGGTATGTCCCCGCCACCACCAGAAGGCGATGGCGAGCAGGATAATCACCGCCAGCGCCGCCCCCCCGGG
>NZ_GL882852.1:0-158 GCF_000195655.1 Klebsiella sp. MS 92-3 | reverse complement strand
CCGCCAGCGCCGCCAGCCAGGGCCAGCGCCGCGCTTTACGTAACTCAAATTGCTCTGTTGTCATACAAGGTTCCCCTGCGTGTGGCGTAAACGGTTGACCAGACGGTCACCCAAAAATGGAATCAACGGGATCGTGGCGATCAGGGCAACGATCGTCG
>NZ_GL882851.1:39773-39949 GCF_000195655.1 Klebsiella sp. MS 92-3 | reverse complement strand
AGGCTTAGTGGTAAGAAAATTTTAGGGGCGTAGTTCAATTGGTAGAGCACCGGTCTCCAAAACCGGGTGTTGGGAGTTCGAGTCTCTCCGCCCCTAAAATTTTCTTACCACTAAGCCTGCTATTTGAGCAGGCTTAATGTTAAATAAGTGGCGGAACGGACGGGACTCGAACCCGC
>NZ_GL882851.1:37220-39763 GCF_000195655.1 Klebsiella sp. MS 92-3 | reverse complement strand
GGTGTTGGGAGTTCGAGTCTCTCCGCCCCTGCCATTTATAAGAATCCTTTGCTCAGGCAAAGGATTTTTTTTATCTCTAATCTCCATTGGCAATATCCTCTACGAAAATACCTTGCTGATCTCCGTCCATGGAGAGTAGCGTTTATTCCAGAATAGGGTTTTTCAGGATCTCATGGATCTGCGCCTGCTTATCGCTATTTTGTAACCAGATCGCATAAAGTGGACGGGATAACGTAGCGCTGTCCATGACCGTATGTAACCCATGCTTCTCTTTCGCCCAGCGAGCAGGTAGCCAACAGCAGCCGTTCAGGCGCGATAATTGCTGATAGATCAGTTCAGCTGAAGAGGTAGTGAGCAGCGGAACATCATCGCTTCCTATCAGTCCCACTTCGTTTTGCTGAAAATCAGGCCCCCATTCAAGGCGCAAGTAATTCAATTCATTTCTGTTTTTTGCAGGCGATGCGCAATACAGGGCAAGAGTAAAATTACCCAACAGCTGGCTGCTTAATTCATCCATCTTCGGCGATTCGGTGGTGATCAGCAGATCCAACTGGCGTTCGTGAAGCTGTTTAACCAACGACTGCCGCTGCGCGATACGGGCTTCAAACTGGAGATTGTAAGGTGCGCTGTAGAGGGTACCGAGCCAGCTGTTAAGCATACATTCCCACAGGGAGGCGCTGGCCCCAATGGAGAATTCATTATGTCGCGAAGAGTGTGCCACCTCCTTGCGCGCAGCCTGCCAGGTATTCATGAGCGTTTCGGCATAGGGGAGGAGCTTTTCGCCGGCGGTCGTCAGGCGGATGTTATTACGATGACGGGTGAACAGATTCACACCAAGTTGATTTTCCAGCTGACGAATACGAAAGCTGACTGCTGACTGTGTCAGGTAAAGCGCCTCTGCTGCTCGCCCAAAGTGACGAGTTCTACTCACTTCCAGGAAAGTCTTGAGCAATTCCGTATCCACACCGTTCTCCACAAAATTATTTGTCGTGATGATTTAAATGTTTTGTTTGACGCTCTGTCAAGCGTAACTAATACTCCGCGCCATAAATAGCTCGGCCAAAGAATCAGGAGCGTGTAGGATGGCGGAAAGCTTTACGACGACTAATCGTTTTTTCGACAATAAAAATTATCCACGCGGGTTCTCCCGTCACGGTGATTTCACCATCAAAGAGGCGCAACTGCTGGAACGTCATGGTTATGCCTTTAACGAACTGGAACTGGGTAAGCGCGAACCTGTTACCGAAGATGAAAAACAATTTGTCTCGGTGTGCCGTGGTGAACGTGAGCCGGTGACGGAAGCAGAACGCGTATGGATTAAGTATATGGCGCGTATCAAGCGGCCGAAGCGTTTCCATACTCTGTCCGGCGGCAAACCGCAGATGGAAGGCGCTGACGATTACACCGAAAGCGATGACTAAGAAAAAAGGGCGTAAGCCCTTTTTTTACGCCATCATTTTCTGCAGATGGTTGAGCATCCGATCTATTGCCCGATAGCTGAGCGCCTCCTGCAAATGACAGCGTTCAATCTCTTCAACCTCTGCCAGATCGGCAATGGTTCTCGCAACCTTTAACAGACGCTGCCAGGCGCGAATAGAAAGCCCCAGCTGCGTTAGCGTCTGTTCCAGCCAGACAGCATCCTCCCGCCTTAAGCGACAGCAGTTCTTCATTTCACGATTCTCAAGATGGGCATTGAGTTTATTTTGCCTGAGCATTTGTCGTTCACGCGCCGCCAGCACCCGCTGCCGGACCGTTGCGCTCGATTCTTCGCCCTGCGAGCCCTGACTCAGTATTCCTGGCGGCGGCAATGGGATCTCTAAGGAAAGATCGAAGCGGTCGAGGAAGGGGCCTGACAGGCGTCCAAGGTAGCGCAATGTCTGCTCCGGCGATGCACGATTATGTTTACCCTGATAATGTCCTGTCGGGCTTGGATTCATCGCTGCAATAAGCTGAAAGCGCGCCGGATAGTCAATTTTGGCGCGCGAGCGTGATATGTGGATCTTGCCTGACTCAATGGGTTCGCGTAGCGCATCCAGTACCCGCCGCTCAAACTCCGGCAGTTCATCAAGAAACAGCACGCCATTATGGGCCAGGGAAATCTCACCGGGGACCGGTATCGAGCCGCCGCCCACCATCGCTGCCAGCGAGGCGCTATGGTGGGGGGCGCGGAACGGCCTCTGACGCCACCGCGTCTTTGCGGTGTGGAGGTTGACCAGACTCTGTATGGCCGCGCTCTCCAGCGCTTCCTGATTGCTTAATGGCGGCAGGAGACCGGGGAGTCGGCTGGCTAGCATGGTTTTCCCGGTCCCGGGCGGGCCTATCAGGAGCAGGTTGTGACCACCGGCGGCCACAATCTCCAGCGCTCGTTTGCCCTGCTGCTGGCCGATAACATCGAGCAGATCTTCGTAGCGTTCATCCCGAGCAGGCGCCTCGGCGAGAGGCGGCGAAAGCGATGTCTGCCCCGCAAGAAATGCGCAAACCTCCTGCAGATGGTCGGCGACCAGACAATCGCTGCCGCCGATCAGGCCGACCTCCGCCGCATT
>NZ_GL882851.1:31306-37086 GCF_000195655.1 Klebsiella sp. MS 92-3 | reverse complement strand
GGCCGGCTTTGATGGCCTCCATTGCGCTGGGGATCGCCCCTGGAACGCCTCGTAACCCACCTGTAAGGGCGAGTTCGCCCACAAACTCATATTGATTCAGTCGCGTCGTGTTGAGCTGCTCTGAGGCAACGAGAAGCGCGAGAGCGATGGGCAGATCGTATCGTCCGCCTTCTTTGGGCAGATCCGCTGGCGCCAGGTTAATGGTTATCTTCTTCGCAGGAAAAGCGTAGCCGCTGTTGATCAGGGCGCTGCGGACCCGGTCGCGGGCCTCTTTCACGGTGGTTTCCGGCAGCCCGACCATAGTTAGACCAGGAAGACCGTTGCTGAGATGAACCTCAACGGTAATCAATGGCGCTTCGATACCGAGCGCCGCGCGAGTATAGACGATAGCGAGCGACATAAAACCTCCTGGACAGAGAAGAATTATGGTTGGCATGACGTAAAGCGAGAATGGAAAAAGTGCGAATTTAGAACTGCGTATCCATACTTTTCGCGACACATCGTTACATTTAGCCGAAAATGGACGTTTGATCGCAAAACAGAGCTATGTTGGCAAAGAGGGCGCCGAAGAGCGCGGCAGGGGTGAGAAAACTGAATTTTTTTCATTTTTGATTTTTTTCATATAAAACAATTATTTTTATTGAAACCGTTAGGCTGATCAGCAACGAAGATATAAAAAAATCTTGTGCTTTATGTGATGTCTGTGGTAACTCTTTAGGTATTCCTTCGAACAAGAAGCCAGAAAGTATAGAAAATGACAGCCCTTCTACGAGTGATTAGCCTGGTCGTGATTAGCGTGGTGGTGATTATTATCCCACCGTGCGGGGCTGCACTTGGACGAGGAAAGGCTTAGAAATCAAGCCTTAACGAACTAAGACCCCCGCACCGAAAGGTCCGGGGGTTTTTTTATAACTGAAATAACCTAAGCGAGGAGCAGATGATGACTTTTAGCATAAAATTCTGTTTCTCCCGATTTATGACGGGGAACTAACTATGAATGGCGCGCAGTGGGTGGTACATGCTTTGCGGACACAGGGAGTCGACACAGTTTTTGGCTATCCGGGTGGCGCAATTATGCCGGTTTACGATGCACTGTATGACGGCGGCGTGGAGCACCTGCTGTGCCGGCATGAGCAAGGGGCAGCCATGGCGGCCATTGGTTATGCGCGAGCAACCGGTAAAACCGGGGTGTGTATCGCGACGTCCGGCCCGGGCGCGACCAATCTGATCACCGGCCTGGCGGACGCCCTGCTTGACTCTATTCCCATCGTAGCTATCACCGGCCAGGTGGCCGCACCCTTCATCGGCACGGATGCGTTCCAGGAAGTAGACGTTCTCGGTTTGTCACTGGCCTGTACTAAGCACAGTTTCCTTGTGCAGTCTCTGGACGAACTGCCGCGGGTTATTGCCGAGGCTTTCCAGGTGGCAAACTCAGGCCGTCCAGGTCCGGTGCTGGTTGATATCCCTAAGGATATTCAGATGGCGCAGGGCGACCTCGATCCCCATTTCTCTACCGTCGCCGATGAGATGGCATTTCCGCAGGCGGAAGTGGCGCAGGCTCTGCAGATGCTGGCCCAATCGCAGCAACCGATGCTGTATGTTGGCGGCGGGGTCGGCATGGCGCAGGCGGTACCGGCTTTGCGCGAATTCCTGGCGGTGACCAGGATGCCGGCAACCTGCACCCTGAAAGGGCTGGGCGTGGTGGATGCTGATTATCCCTATTATCTCGGCATGCTGGGAATGCACGGCACTAAGGCGGCCAACCTGGCGGTACAGGAGTGCGATCTGCTGATCGCCGTCGGCGCGCGCTTTGACGATCGCGTAACCGGTAAGCTCAATACCTTCGCACCGCATGCCAAAGTGATCCACATGGACATCGATCCGGCGGAGCTGAACAAGCTGCGTCAGGCGCATATCGGTCTGACAGGCGATCTGAACTGCCTGCTGCCGGCGCTGCAGCAGCCGTTAGCTATCGATGGCTGGCGCGAGCGGAGTGCCGCACTGCGTGCCGAGCATGCCTGGCGTTACGATCATCCCGGTGAGGCAATCTACGCGCCGCTGCTGCTGAAGCAGCTTTCCGACCGCAAGCCGGCGGACAGCGTGGTGACCACCGACGTTGGCCAGCACCAGATGTGGTCGGCTCAGCATATGACCTATACCCGCCCGGAAAACTTTATCACCTCCAGCGGCTTAGGCACCATGGGCTTTGGCCTGCCGGCCGCCGTTGGCGCCCAGGTGGCGCGCCCTAACGATACGGTGATCTGTATCTCCGGTGACGGCTCCTTCATGATGAATGTACAGGAGCTGGGCACCGTTAAACGCAAGCAGTTACCGCTGAAGATCGTGTTACTCGACAACCAGCGGTTAGGGATGGTTCGACAATGGCAGCAGCTGTTTTTCCAGGAACGTTATAGCGAAACCACTCTGACTGATAACCCTGATTTCCTCACGCTGGCCAGCGCCTTCGGTATTCCTGGCCAACACATCACCCGTAAAGACCAGGTTGAAGCGGCACTCGACACCATGCTTTCGAGCCAGGGGCCATACCTGCTTCATGTCTCAATCGACGAACTTGAGAATGTCTGGCCGTTGGTGCCGCCCGGCGCCAGTAACTCTGAAATGCTGGAGAAATTATCATGATGCAACATCAGGTCGCTTTACAGGCACGTTTCAATCCGGAAACCTTAGAGCGCGTGCTGCGCGTTGTCCGCCACCGGGGTTTCCACATCTGCGCAATGAACATGGAAACCGCGCCGGACGCACAGAACATAAATATCGAATTGACCGTTGCCAGCCCGCGGCCCGTCGAATTACTGTTTAGTCAATTAAGCAAACTGGTCGACGTTGCCTGCGTCGAGATCCAGCAACCCACATCACAACAAATCCGCGCCTGAGCGCAAAGGAAGAAAAATGACGACGAAAAAAGCTGATTACATTTGGTTCAATGGCGAGATGGTTCCGTGGGGCGAAGCGAAAGTTCATGTGATGTCCCATGCGCTGCACTACGGTACCTCGGTATTCGAGGGGATCCGTTGCTACGACTCGCACAAAGGCCCGGTGGTGTTCCGTCATCGCGAACATATGCAGCGTCTGCATGATTCAGCCAAAATTTATCGTTTCCCGGTCTCCCAGAGCGTCGACGAACTGATGGAAGCCTGCCGCGAAGTCATTCGAACCAATAATCTGACCAGCGCTTATATCCGTCCGCTGGTGTTTGTTGGCGATGTCGGCATGGGGGTAAACCCGCCTCCGGGTTACAACACTGACGTGATCATCGCGGCGTTCCCATGGGGAGCCTACCTCGGCGCAGAAGCGCTTGAGCAGGGGATCGATGCAATGGTCTCTTCCTGGAACCGCGCGGCGCCGAACACTATCCCGACGGCAGCGAAAGCCGGTGGTAATTATCTTTCCTCGCTGCTGGTTGGCAGTGAAGCGCGTCGCCATGGCTATCAGGAAGGTATCGCCCTCGATGTTAACGGCTATATCTCCGAAGGCGCAGGGGAAAACCTGTTTGAAGTGAAGGACGGTGTACTGTTCACCCCGCCGTTTACCTCTTCCGCGCTGCCGGGCATTACCCGCGACGCCATTATCAAGCTGGCGAAAGATCTTGGTATCGAAGTCCGCGAGCAGGTGTTGTCCCGTGAATCCCTGTATCTGGCGGATGAAGTCTTCATGTCCGGCACTGCGGCGGAAATCACCCCGGTACGCAGCGTGGACGGCATCCAGGTCGGCGCAGGCCGTCGCGGTCCGGTAACCAAACGCATTCAGGAAGCCTTCTTTGGCCTCTTCACCGGTGAAACAGAAGATAAATGGGGCTGGTTGGATCCGGTAAGTAAGTAATTAAAAATGGGACGGCACGCACCGTCCCATTTAATAAACACAGATGGGAGTAAAAAGAGCATGCCTAAGTACCGTTCCGCCACCACCACACATGGCCGCAATATGGCGGGCGCCCGCGCGTTGTGGCGCGCAACCGGAATGACCGATGCCGATTTCGGCAAACCGATTATCGCCGTCGTTAACTCCTTTACCCAGTTTGTCCCCGGGCACGTGCACCTGCGCGATCTCGGCAAACTGGTTGCCGAGCAGATTGAAGCCGCCGGTGGCGTGGCCAAAGAATTCAACACCATCGCAGTGGATGATGGGATCGCTATGGGCCACGGGGGTATGCTCTATTCACTGCCATCCCGCGAGCTGATCGCCGACTCGGTGGAGTATATGGTTAACGCCCACTGCGCTGATGCCATGGTTTGTATCTCCAACTGCGACAAAATCACCCCGGGGATGCTGATGGCCTCCCTGCGTTTGAATATTCCGGTGATCTTTGTTTCCGGCGGCCCGATGGAAGCCGGGAAGACCAAGCTGTCAGATAAAATCATCAAGCTTGACCTGGTGGATGCGATGATTCAGGGGGCGGATCCGAAAGTGTCCGACGAGCAGAGTAATCAGGTGGAACGCTCCGCCTGCCCGACCTGCGGCTCCTGTTCCGGGATGTTCACGGCGAACTCCATGAACTGCCTGACCGAAGCGCTGGGCCTGTCGCAGCCGGGCAACGGCTCTCTGCTGGCGACCCACGCCGATCGTAAGGAGCTGTTCCTAAACGCCGGGAAACGTATCGTGGAGCTGACCAAACGCTATTACGAGCAGGATGACGCTTCCGCGCTGCCGCGCAATATCGCCAGCAAGGCGGCCTTTGAGAACGCTATGACGCTGGATATCGCCATGGGCGGCTCCACCAATACCGTTCTGCACCTGCTGGCGGCGGCGCAGGAAGCTGAAATCGACTTCACCATGAGCGATATCGATAAGCTCTCCCGCAAAGTGCCGCAGCTGTGTAAGGTGGCGCCGAGCACGCAGAAATACCATATGGAAGATGTGCATCGCGCCGGCGGCGTGCTGGGCATTCTGGGCGAGCTGGACCGCGCCGGGCTGCTGAATCGCGAGGTCAAAAACGTCCTTGGCCTGACGCTGCCGCAGACCCTGGAACAGTACGATGTGATGGTGACCCAGGACGACGCGGTGAAAAAAATGTTCCGCGCCGGCCCGGCGGGCATCCGTACCACCCAGGCGTTCTCGCAAGACTGCCGCTGGGATACCCTGGATGACGATCGCGCCGAAGGCTGTATCCGTTCTCTGGAACACGCTTACAGCAAGGACGGCGGCCTGGCGGTGCTGTACGGCAATTTCGCAGAAAACGGTTGTATCGTGAAAACCGCCGGCGTGGACGACAGCATCCTGAAATTTACCGGTCCGGCGAAAGTATATGAGAGCCAGGACGATGCGGTTGAGGCCATCCTCGGCGGTAAAGTCGTGGAAGGCGACGTCGTGGTGATCCGCTACGAAGGGCCGAAAGGCGGGCCGGGGATGCAGGAAATGCTTTACCCCACCAGCTTCCTGAAGTCGATGGGGCTGGGCAAAGCGTGCGCGCTGATCACCGATGGCCGTTTCTCCGGCGGCACCTCAGGGCTCTCTATCGGCCACGTCTCTCCGGAAGCGGCGAGCGGCGGCAACATTGCGCTCATTGAAGATGGCGACATGATCGCGATTGATATTCCGAACCGCAGCATCCAGCTGCAGCTGAGCGATGCGGAAATTGCGGCGCGTCGTGAAGCCCAGGAAGCGCGTGGCGACCAGGCGTGGACGCCGAAGAATCGCCAGCGTCAGGTCTCCTTTGCTCTTCGCGCCTACGCCAGCCTGGCGACCAGCGCCGACAAAGGCGCGGTACGCGATAAATCCAAGCTGGGTGGCTAATCATGGCGGATTCACAACCCTTGTCCCCC
>NZ_GL882851.1:16113-31155 GCF_000195655.1 Klebsiella sp. MS 92-3 | reverse complement strand
GGCGCCGAGTACCTGCGAGCAGTGCTGCGCGCGCCGGTTTATGAAGCGGTGCAGAAAACGCCGCTGCAAAAAATGGATAAGCTCTCGTCGCGGCTGGATAACGTTATTCTGGTGAAGCGTGAAGATCGCCAGCCGGTACACAGCTTTAAGCTGCGCGGCGCTTACGCGATGATGTCCAGCCTGACTGCCGAACAGAAATCCCACGGGGTGATCACCGCTTCGGCGGGCAACCATGCCCAGGGCGTGGCGTTTTCCGCATCGCGGCTGGGCGTTAAGGCGCTGATCGTGATGCCGGTAGCGACCGCCGATATCAAAGTCGATGCCGTTCGCGGCTTTGGCGGCGAAGTTCTGCTGCACGGCGCCAACTTTGACGAAGCGAAGGCGAGAGCGATTGAGCTGGCGCAACAGCAGGGTTTTACCTGGGTGCCGCCGTTCGATCACCCGATGGTCATCGCCGGACAGGGAACCCTGGCGCTGGAGCTGCTGCAGCAGGATGCCCATATTGACCGCGTATTCGTCCCGGTGGGCGGCGGCGGTCTGGCAGCGGGCGTGGCGGTGCTGATCAAGCAACTGATGCCGCAGATCAAAGTGATCGCGGTGGAGGCGGAAGATTCTGCTTGCCTGAAGGCGGCGCTGGACGCAGGCCATCCGGTGGATCTGCCGCGCGTCGGCTTGTTTGCCGAAGGCGTGGCGGTCAAACGCATCGGCGATGAAACGTTCCGTTTATGCCAGGAGTATCTGGACGATATCATCACCGTCGATAGCGATGCTATCTGCGCGGCGATGAAGGATCTGTTCGAAGATGTGCGGGCGGTGGCGGAGCCTTCCGGCGCGCTGGCGCTGGCGGGGATGAAAAAGTATATCGCCCAGCATAACATCCGCGGCGAGCGTCTGGCTCATATTCTGTCCGGGGCCAACGTCAACTTCCACGGCCTGCGCTACGTGTCCGAGCGCTGCGAGCTCGGGGAACAGCGCGAAGCGCTGCTGGCGGTGACGATCCCGGAAGAGAAAGGTAGCTTTTTGAAGTTTTGCCAGCTACTGGGGGGCCGCTCGGTGACGGAGTTCAACTACCGCTTTGCCGATGCCAAAGACGCCTGTATTTTTGTCGGGGTACGCCTGAGTCGTGGCCTGGAAGAGCGGAAAGAGATCCTCCAGTTACTGAACGACGGCGGCTACAGCGTGGTGGATCTCTCTGATGATGAGATGGCTAAGCTGCATGTGCGCTATATGGTCGGCGGCCGGCCGTCAAAAGCGCTGCAGGAGCGGCTGTTCAGCTTCGAGTTTCCGGAATCGCCGGGGGCGCTGCTGAAATTCCTGCATACCCTTGGCACCCACTGGAATATTTCACTGTTCCACTACCGCAGCCACGGCACTGACTATGGTCGGGTACTGGCGGCCTTCGAGTTGGGCGAGCACGAGCCGGACTTTGAAACTCGTCTCAATGAGCTGGGCTATGAGTGCCACGACGAAACGCATAACCCGGCATTCCGCTTTTTCCTCGCGGGTTAGTGGTTGGGAAGAATTTTCCAGAAAGCATCAATAAGCGGCTCATGCAGCCGCTTTTTTTGTGCGCAAACGCCCAGCTCAAACGGCGTTTGCTCATCGCTGCGCTCCAGGATCATCACCCTGTTGCGTACCGGCTCCGGACTGTTCTCCAGCACCACTTCCGGCAGCAGCGCCACGCCGCATCCCAGGGCGACCATCGACACCATCGCTTCGTGCCCGCCGACGGTGGCGTAGATCGACGGATTGCTGATTTTATGCCGCCGAAACCACAGCTCGATGCGCCGACGTACCGGCCCCTGGTCGGCCATGATAAAGGGCACTGTCGACCAGTCGGGGCGCTCGACGGTCACCTGGTTGCGCACCGGGCAGGGAAGGGCCGGGGCAATTAACACCACGGCGAGGTTCTCCAGCATCGAAAACGCCACCGACCCTGGCAGAGTCTCCGGCTTACCGGCAATCGCCAGGTCGGCTTCGCCGGTGACGACCTTCTCCATAGCGTCGGCGGCGTCGCCGGTCGAGAGCTTGATCTCCACCGAGGGGTGCGCGGCGCGAAAGCGGTCGAGGATCGGCGGCAGATGGCTATAGGCGGCGGTGACAGAGCAGAAGATGTGCAGCTCGCCGGAGAGCGAAGGGCCCTGCTGATCGATGACGTGACGAAGCTGCTGATACTGCAATAAAGTCTGTTGGGCAAAGGTACGTAACTCTTCCCCGGCTTCGGTAAGGGTCACCGTGCGATTATCTCGCACGAACAGCGGCTGGCCGAGGTCCTCTTCCAGACGCTGGATCTGGCGCGAAAGCGTCGACGGGCTGACGTGCATGGCCCGCGCGCTGCGGCCAAAATGGCGGCTTTCCGCCAGATGCAGAAAGGTTTTCAGATCGCGTAAATCCACGGCGCGTACTCCCCGGTTTTGTATTTCATAAAATGCAATGTGACGTTGTGAATATATCAATTTCCGCAATAAAATTCCTGTCATATAGTAAGTTCATTCTCGCAAAAGCGAACCGAACAATAAGCACGACACAACATCACGGAGTTACAGACATGGCTAACTACTTTAATACACTGAACCTGCGCCAGCAGCTGGCACAGCTGGGCAAATGCCGCTTTATGGCGCGCGACGAATTCGCCGATGGCGCAAGCTACCTTCAGGGTAAAAAAGTGGTCATCGTCGGCTGCGGCGCGCAGGGCCTGAACCAGGGTCTGAACATGCGTGACTCCGGCCTGGATATCTCCTATGCGCTGCGTAAAGAAGCGATCGCTGAGAAGCGCGCCTCCTGGCGTAAAGCGACTGAAAACGGCTTCAAAGTCGGCACTTATGAAGAGCTGATCCCGCAGGCGGACCTGGTGGTTAACCTGACGCCGGACAAACAGCACTCAGACGTTGTGCGCTCCGTACAGCCGCTGATGAAAGACGGCGCAGCGCTGGGTTACTCCCACGGCTTCAACATCGTGGAAGTGGGCGAGCAGATCCGTAAAGACATCACCGTGGTGATGGTGGCGCCGAAGTGCCCGGGCACCGAAGTGCGTGAAGAGTACAAACGCGGTTTCGGCGTACCGACGCTTATCGCGGTACACCCGGAAAACGACCCGAAAGGCGAAGGCATGGCCATTGCCAAAGCGTGGGCGGCGGCGACAGGCGGCCACCGCGCGGGCGTGCTGGAATCTTCCTTCGTGGCGGAAGTGAAATCTGACCTGATGGGCGAGCAAACTATCCTTTGCGGCATGCTGCAGGCGGGTTCTCTGCTGTGCTTCGACAAGCTGGTGGCGGAAGGTACCGATCCGGCGTATGCAGAAAAACTGATTCAGTTCGGCTGGGAAACCATCACCGAAGCGCTGAAGCAGGGCGGCATCACCCTGATGATGGATCGCCTCTCCAACCCGGCGAAACTGCGCGCTTATGCGCTGTCCGAGCAGCTGAAAGAGATCATGGCGCCGCTGTTCCAGAAACACATGGACGACATCATCTCCGGCGAATTCTCCTCCGGTATGATGGCGGACTGGGCGAATGATGATAAGAAACTGCTGACCTGGCGTGAAGAGACCGGCAAAACCGCCTTCGAAACCGCGCCGCAATATGAAGGCAAAATCGGCGAGCAGGAGTACTTCGATAAAGGCGTTCTGATGATCGCGATGGTGAAAGCGGGCGTTGAGCTGGCCTTCGAAACCATGGTGGCCTCCGGCATCATCGAAGAGTCTGCTTACTACGAATCACTGCATGAGCTGCCGCTTATCGCCAACACCATCGCCCGTAAGCGTCTGTATGAGATGAACGTGGTTATTTCCGATACCGCTGAATATGGTAACTACCTGTTCTCTTACGCTTGCGTACCGCTGCTGAAAGAGTTCATGACCACCCTGCAGACCGGCGACCTGGGCACAGCGATTGCCGAAGGCGCGGTAGATAACGCGCAGCTGCGCGATGTGAACGAAGCGATTCGCAGCCACGCTATCGAGCAGGTTGGTAAGAAACTGCGCGGTTATATGACCGATATGAAGCGTATCGCGGTAGCCGGCTAATTCCTCGTCGTCTTTCGACTTGCCGATGCGTTGGCTACGGTACGTACACCCCAGTCACATAGTAATCTTTGTTCCTGGGGATGTACTTCCTTGCCGCCTTCCGGCAAGCCGAAATCCATAGAGGCATGGATTTGTTTAGTAGGCCTGATAAGCGAAGCGCCATCAGGCAAAAACCCGGAGATTAAGATCCCCGGGTTTTTTTATTATTTCCGGTACAGCACTTTGATGATGTGGTAGCCGAACTGGGTATGCAGCGGGCCGGTTGGCTCCAGTTCAGGGCAGGAGAAGACCACTTTATCGAAGGCCGGTACCATCTGGCCCTGGCGGAACTCACCCAGATCGCCGCCGCGTTTGCCTGACGGACAAATGGAGTGTTTCTTTGCCAGCTTGCCGAAATCGGCGCCGTTTTTGAGCTGCTCGAGCAGATCGAGCGCCAGTTTCTCTTCTTTTACCAGGATATGCAGTGCTGCCGCGGTTTTAGCCATGATTGCGCCTTGAGTGAGTTGGGATAAATCAGGGCGCCATAGTATCACGCGCTAGCGGCGATACAGCACCTTGATGATGTGGTAGCCGAATTTGGTTTTCACCGGGCCATAGGGTTTGAGCAGCGGACAGCTGAAGACGGCTTGATCAAACGGACCGACCATTGCGCCTTGCTGAAACTCGCCTAAGTCGCCGCCGTTGCGGCCAGACGGACATTTAGAATAGCGTTTCGCCAGATGATCGAAGCTGACGCCCCGCTCCAGTTTGGCGAGGATCTCCAGCGCCAGTTTCTCTTCTTTGACCAGGATATGCAGGGCCGCTGCGCTTTTTGCCATGACATCATTCTCAGGATGGTTTGTGTGGCTGACACTTTACCATCAGTCAGTAAATCTCGGCTCCGCTTTCTGCTACAATCCCCACCCCGTTCGAAGATTGAGCAAGACTCCCATGCGTTTAAACCCTGGCCAACAACAAGCCGTCGAATTCGTCACCGGACCGTGCCTGGTGCTGGCGGGCGCCGGTTCCGGTAAGACCCGCGTTATTACGAATAAAATCGCCCACCTGATCCGCGGCTGCGGCTATCAGGCGCGCCATATCGCGGCCGTGACCTTTACCAACAAAGCCGCGCGCGAGATGAAAGAGCGCGTTGGGCAAACGCTGGGGCGCAAAGAGGCGCGTGGCCTGATGATTTCCACCTTCCACACTTTGGGGCTGGATATCATTAAGCGCGAATACGCTGCGCTGGGTATGAAGTCTAATTTTTCCTTATTCGACGATACCGACCAGGTGGCGCTGCTTAAGGAACTGACCGAAGGGTTGATCGAAGATGACAAAGTGGTGCTTCAGCAGCTGATCTCGACGATCTCCAACTGGAAAAACGATCTAAAAACCCCGGCGCAGGCCGCCGCTGGCGCGAAAGGCGAACGGGATCGTATTTTCGCCCACTGCTATGGGCTATACGACGCGCACATGAAGGCCTGCAATGTTCTCGATTTTGACGATCTGATCCTGCTGCCAACGCTGCTGCTGCAGCGCAACGAGGAGGTGCGCGAGCGCTGGCAAAATAAGATCCGCTACCTGCTGGTGGATGAGTATCAGGATACCAATACCAGCCAGTATGAGCTGGTGAAACTGCTGGTGGGTCAGCGGGCGCGCTTTACCGTGGTGGGCGATGACGACCAGTCGATCTACTCCTGGCGCGGCGCGCGGCCGCAGAACCTGGTGCTGCTCAGCCAGGACTTCCCGGCGCTGCAGGTGATCAAGCTTGAGCAGAACTACCGCTCATCCGGGCGTATTCTGAAAGCCGCCAACATTTTGATCGCCAATAACCCTCACGTCTTTGAAAAGCGGCTGTTCTCCGAACTGGGATATGGCGCGGAGCTGAAAGTGCTCTCCGCCAACAATGAAGATCATGAAGCGGAGCGCGTGGCCGGGGAGCTGATCGCCCACCACTTCATTAATAAAACCAATTACAAAGACTACGCGATCCTTTATCGCGGCAATCACCAGTCGCGGGTCTTTGAAAAGATGCTGATGCAGAACCGCATCCCGTACAAAATCTCCGGCGGCACGTCGTTCTTTTCGCGTCCGGAAATTAAAGATCTGCTGGCCTATCTGCGCGTGCTGACCAACCCGGACGACGACAGCGCCTTCCTGCGTATCGTCAACACGCCGAAGCGCGAGATCGGCCCGGCGACGCTGCAAAAGCTCGGTGAGTGGGCGATGGGCCGCAACAAAGGATTGTTCACCGCCAGCTTTGATATGGGTCTCAGCCAGACGCTGACCGGGCGCGGCTATGAATCTCTCACCCGCTTCACCCACTGGCTACGCGAGATCCAGCAGCTGGCCGAACGCGAGCCGGTCAACGCCGTGCGCGATTTGATTCGCGGGATCGACTACGAATCCTGGCTGTATGAAACCTCGCCCAGCCCGAAAGCCGCGGAAATGCGCATGAAAAACGTCAACCAGCTGTTTACCTGGATGACCGAGATGCTGGAAGGCAGCGAAATCGATGAGCCGATGACCCTGACCCAGGTGGTCACCCGCTTTACCCTGCGCGACATGATGGAGCGCGGCGAATCGGATGAAGAGCTGGATCAGGTGCAGCTGATGACTCTCCATGCGTCAAAGGGGCTGGAGTTCCCCTACGTCTATCTGGTGGGAATGGAAGAGGGATTGCTGCCGCACCAAAGCAGCATTGATGAAGATAACGTCGATGAAGAGCGCCGCCTGGCCTACGTTGGCATCACCCGTGCGCAGAAAGAGCTGACCTTTACGCTCTGTAAGGAGCGCCGGCAATATGGCGAGCTGGTGCGTCCTGAACCGAGTCGTTTTCTGCTGGAGCTCCCTCAGGACGACCTTATCTGGGAGCAGGCACGCAAAACCATTACGCCTGAAGAGCGGATGCAAAAAGGCCAGGCCAACGTCGCTAATATTCGGGCGATGCTGGCAAAGGCGAAAAAAGCTTAGCGTCTCAGGCGATAAACTGCTGCCAGGCGGCGGAGAAGGGCATCACCAGTATTAGCGAGGGCAGCATATTGGCGGTAGGGAAGGCACGGATCCCGCACAGACGGAAACCGGTCGCCAGCATAATGATGCCGCCGCAGGCGGTGAAGTCGGCGATCATCGACGGATTGATTAACGCCATGATAAAGGTTGCCGCGAAAAACAGGATAACGAAAACAATCAGCTGGGGAATAAAGATCACGGTGATGATATACCCCAGCGTGGAGGCGAAAATCGCGGCAGTAAAAAAGTCGAGGATCGACTTGGTCAGCAGAATGGTCGGGTCGCCGGTCATCCCTTCGGTTAAGGCGCCGAAGATGCCGGTACCGCTGGCGCAGAACAGGATCAGCACGGCGATAAACTGATTCATAAAATCTTCCGCACCGACGCTGGCGCTGGACTGCGCCGGAAAGATACGTTCAATGGGGCTGCGCAGCGTTGTTCCGGCTCGTTCAATCCATTTTTCAATATTCAACAAGCCGCCGATAATCGTGCCGACAATAATAGCCAGGGCAATCGGCGGCAGGTTATGTAATTTATTGACAAAGAATATGCCCATACTGATTGAGATCAGTCCGGCGATCAACGGTAAGGTTTTTTTGAAATGTTCCGGAATAAAACGATTCAGTGAAGCGCCCGCCAGCGCACCAACGAGAAGCGAGCCGCTACAGACAAATATACCTATAGCCATAATTTATTTTCCCTAATAAAAATCAGGGCCTGAATATACAGGCCCTGAAATATTTAAATTAATTATTTAATGTTAAATACGCGGCTGGCATTACCCCAGGCGATTTTCTCTTTCAGGCCTGCTTCAAGTTCTAAAGGATCAAACCAGTCGCAGGCCTGATGAATATCTTCATACGGATAATCGACAGAGAACATCACGCGATCGGCGCCCATGACTTCAATAGCATTATTCAGTGAATGGGTATTGAAATGGCCGCTGGTGGTAACGATGAAGTTATTCTGCAGGTAGTGCATTAACGGTTTTTCCGCTTTACCCAAACCGCAGCCGAAACGCTGACGATAGAGACGATGTTGAGTGCGCGGCAGCATATGTACCAGCCCTTCGCCGAGGTGACCCAGCACCAGATTGAGGTTAGGATAACGATCGAACAGACCGCTCATCATCAGACGAATAGCATGCACTGCCGTTTCCTGAGCGAAGCCCCAGGCAGAGCCGATCAGGCTTTCGTAACCGGTATAGATGCCGCGCGCCGGGCCTTCCAGCGGTTCACGAGGATGCAGATAGACAGGCACGTTCAGCTCGTTGACCTTATCCCAGAATACCAGCATGGATTCGTCATCAAGATACAGGCCATGCTCGCTATCTTTAACGTTGGTGTAGCCGTTGATCAGCGCACCTTTCATGCCTAACTTTTTCACGGCGCGCTCCAGCTCTTCCGCCGCGGCTTCCGGGTTCTGCAATGCCAGGGTGGCGAAGGCGCTGAATTTGTCCGGATTTGGCTTAACATAATTCTCAACGATAAAATCGTTGGTATCGCGGGCAAAAGAGACGGCTTTGGCTTTATCTAAAATAGACTGGGCGCCAGGTGAAGTCAGAGAAAGAATTACATGATCAATATGACGCTGCGCCATTTCTTCCAGTTGAATGCTGCGATCAAGCAGGCGGCGTTCAACATCTTTCATATATTCTGTGCCGTTACGACCTGCTTCACCAGATGAATCCCACAGACGGTTATTTTCGGGAGTGGATACGTGTTCTTCTAAAGCAATTTTTCCGCGCATGATATTTTCCTTGCGATATGAGTCAGTGTGGCTTGATGCGAGGAGAATAAAAGCTTTCACGTATTACCAGCAATAAACCAAACGTAATAGGGGTTATTAATAAAACCAATACACGGGCGTATTTTGTTACTTAGATTTTAATAGAAGTACTCTGCTGTGCGGGATCGGCAAGCGTAGCGATCAGCGAGCGTAGCCAGATATGTCCGGGATCGCGGTGCAGCCGCTGATGCCAGACCTGACGGATGGCGATTTTGGCGAGGGGAAAAGGCAGCGGCCAGCTGCGGCAGGGATAGCGCCGGGTGATATGCTGCGCCACCTGTTCCGGGACGACGGCAATCATATCGCTTTCGGCCACCAGCTCACCGGTACCTAAAAAGCTTGGTAACGTTAGCGCAATGCGCCGGGGCATGTGGTGCTCATCAAGCAGCTTATCCATATCGCCATGGGCAGTCCCCTCCACGCGGATCGCCAGATGCTTTTCCTGGCGCCAGTCTTCGGCGCGGAGCTGTGCGCGAATGCGAGGATGGTTTTCCGCAGCCAGGCAGACATATGATTGATCGAAGAGATGTTGCTGGTAGACGCTTTCCGGAAGCTGCGTCAGATAGCCGATCGCGAGATCGCATTTCCCGGATTCGAGGGCGTTGAGGGTCTGCTCATCCAGATTCTGTACCGTAAAGGTGATCCCGTCCGCCGCCTGCTGCTGGAGCGCAATTTGCAATAAAGGCAGCAGCGTCATTTGGCTGATATCGGTCATACCGATCGTAAAATTACGCTGGCTCTGCTGGGGAAGAAATTCAGGTTTGACCGCTAAATCGTTATCGGCAAGCTGGAGAAGAGTCGAGATGGTGGGGGCGATCGCGTCCGCTCGCGGCGTCGGGATCATCCGCTGCCCGACCCGGACAAACAGCGGGTCAGCAAAATGATCTCGTAGTTTTTTCAGCAAAAGGCTGCCGGTGGGCTGGCTGATATCGAGCGCGTCCGCTGCTGGGGAAACATTGCCCAAGCGGTAGAGCGCAGAGAAAAAGCGTAGCGATTTGAAATCCAGTTCTTCCCGCATCCGCCCTCCTGGCTGGATATTATTTCAGCGTATCGCCGCTGGCGACCCGAAGTATCCAGTGGACGTAGCTTTGCCACTGACACTCCTGATCGACCATCTCCCGACCCAGCGGATGTTCATCCAGCCAGTTTCCCGGCAATATCAGCGTCAGTTGTTCGTCTTGAGCGGTCAGCTGAATGGCGGGCAACAGATCGTCGCGCCGCCGGCTGGCAAACAGGATTGCCAGTCGCAGCAGACGACACAGATGCTCAGCCACCCGCGGTGGGACGGCATTCTGTTGATGAAGCGAAGAGAGGTCGATAGCGTTAGTCTGGTTAAGGAGCAGCGTGGCAATCAGCTTCTTCTGCGCCGGGGTAAAGCCCGGCAGGTCGAGGTTATTGACCAGATAGGCGGCGTGCTGCGGCGCGCGCTTAAAATCCACGCTCAGCCCAATCTCATGCAGCGCACAGGCGCTAAGGAGTAAATCACGGCTTAGCGGATCCAGCTCCCAGCTGCCATCCAACTGACTGAGCAGATGACTGGCAAGGCCGCCGACGCGCTGGGCCTGTTCGGTGTCGATCATAAAACGACGCTGAATATTACGCAGCGTGCGGCTGCGGATGTCCTGCTCAACGGAGAGATGCAGCATGCCGTACACCAGGCCTTCGCGTAACGCGCCGCCCGCGAGGGTCATACACTGAATATTCAGTTCGCTGAAGATAGCGATCAGGATCGCCAGCCCGCTAGGAAACACCAGCGCCCGCTCAAGGGTTAAGCCTTCGATCTCCAGCTCTTCCAGACGTCCGCACTGGATAGCGCGCTGTTTAAGCTGCTGGAGTTTGGCGAGGGTGATTCGTTCATCCATCCCCTGCGCCATCATAATTTCCTGCAGAGCCTGAACGGTGCCGGAGGCGCCAACGCACACTTTCCATCCGTGATAGCGCAGCACATCGGCGACGGGCAGTAGCACCTCGCGCGCAGCCGCTTCGGCGAGATCGAAATTCTCTTTCGTCAGACTACGGTCGGCAAAATAGCGTTCAAGCCAGGTGACACAGCCCATCGACAGGCTAAACAGCGAGGTTGTTTGTGCGCCGGTCCCGGTCACCAGCTCGGTGCTGGCGCCGCCGATATCGACCACCAGGCGCTGATCGGCGCCGCCGGTGGTGTGGGCGACACCCTGGTAAATCAGGCGCGCTTCTTCTTCGCCGCTGATCACTTGCACTGGAGTGCCGAGGATCTCCTGCGCTTTCGCCAGAAACTCCCCCGCATTGACGGCAAGACGCAGCGTGGCGGTGGCCACGACGCGGATTTGCGTCGGCGGAATATCCTGCAGGCGCTCGGCAAACAGGCGTAAGCACTGCCAGCCCCGTTCCATCGCTTCTGCGGAGAGGGTGTTGTCGCTATTCAGGCCGGCGGCCAGTCGAACCTTACGCTTAATGCGGCTCAGCGTCTGGATGCTGCCCGCCACCTCGCGCACCACCAACATATGGAAACTATTGGAGCCCAAATCAATGGCGGCATATAGCGAGGTGGAGCTCATACTCTTCATCGTTCAGAAGGCTCCCTGGTCGGCGGGGCGCTTAGGCCCGATCCACATCACTGAGCGGGTCGCCAGAGGAAGGTCGCCCTGGCAGATTCTGAATGACTGAGCGTATGGCATAGATCTCTTAACCTGAACGACGACGATTGCGCGGTGGACCGTTACGGCGCGGGCCGTTGCCTGGGCGCGCACGGGTCAGACGCAGCGGTTTAGGCAGGTCGGTCATCAGCGCGTCCGGGTTGTACTTACTGACCGGAATTGAGTGACCAATATAGGTTTCGATCGCCGGCAGATTCAGCGCATACTCTTCGCAGGCGAGGCTAATGGAGTGACCGCTGGCGCCAGCGCGACCGGTACGGCCGATGCGGTGAACGTAATCTTCGCAGTCGTCCGGCAGATCGTAGTTAAAGACGTGGGTTACGGCCGGAATGTGCAAACCACGAGCGGCAACATCGGTCGCGACCAGGATATCGAGGTCGCCGCGGGTAAATTCTTCGAGAATACGCAGACGTTTTTTCTGCGCCACGTCGCCGGTCAGCAGACCTACGCGATGGCCGTCGGCGGCGAGATGCCCCCAGATATCTTCACAACGATGCTTGGTATTGGCGAAGACGATGGCGCGATCGGGCCACTCTTCTTCCAGCAGCGTCTGCAGCAGGCGCATTTTTTCTTCGTTGGACGGGTAGAAGAGCTCTTCTTTAATACGGTGGCCCGTTTTCTGTTCCGGCTCGACTTCAACGTACTCGGCGTTATTCATTTGTTCGAACGCCAGTTCGCGGACGCGATAAGAAAGGGTCGCGGAGAACAGCATGTTCAGGCGCTGAGTGGCCGGCGGCATGCGGCGGAACAGCCAGCGGATATCTTTAATAAAGCCGAGATCGTACATGCGATCGGCTTCGTCCAGCACGACAACCTGAATGGCGCCGAGGTTAATGTGGTTCTGCTTCGCGTAATCGATCAGACGACCAGTGGTACCGATCAGAATATCGACGCCGCTTTCCAGCACTTTCAACTGCTTATCGTAGCCGTCGCCGCCGTAAGCCAGACCCAGCTTCAGACCGGTGGCCTGCGCCAGTGGCTCAGCGTCGGCGTGGATCTGTACCGCCAGTTCACGCGTCGGCGCCATAATCAGCGCGCGCGGTTGGTTAACCTGGCGATCGGCGATAGCCGGGTGAGAGAGAAGATAATGAAACGTTGACGTCAGGAACGCCATCGTTTTACCGGTACCGGTTTGCGCCTGCCCGGCGACATCGCGGCCTTCCAGCGTCAGCGGAAGGGCGAGGGCCTGAATGGGTGTGCAATTATGAAACCCTTTCTTTTCAAGGGCTTCAATGACTGCCGGGTGCAGGGCGAAGTCGGAAAACTTCTGTTCTGTTAAATGTGTTTTGCTCATAGTGTGGTAGAATATCAGCTAACTATTGCATTAAGAAAGCGTATCCGGTGAAATAACGTCAACCTTTCGTTGGCGGTGTACGAAATTATTCAAGGTACGTCTACGGTAACTGAACGAATCCAGGATAGCTTAGACTACTAAGCGAGTCGGGAGCGATAAATCTGCAGCATGCAGTTCGCGTTCGGGCACCCTGGCGTCAACAGGCGAGTCCATGATGGATTGCGCCAGTTGGCAGGCCAGAGAATTGAGGTATCCTGAAGAATAGCGTGCATAACGTAGCCGCAGCGCGTCGTTGATGGCTACGACACCAACACACCAGGCTTATTCCTGTGGAGTTAAATATGAGCGATAAAATTATTCACCTGACTGACGACAGTTTTGACACGGACGTACTCAAGGCTGACGGGCTGACCCTCGTCGATTTCTGGGCAGAGTGGTGTGGTCCGTGCAAAATGATCGCCCCGATTCTGGATGAGATCGCTGAAGAGTATCAGGGCAAACTGACCGTAGCTAAGCTGAACATTGACCAGAACCCGGGCACTGCGCCGAAATACGGCATTCGCGGTATCCCAACCCTGCTGCTGTTTAAAAACGGCGAAGTGGCGGCCACTAAAGTTGGCGCACTGTCCAAGGGTCAGCTGAAAGAGTTCCTCGACGCTAACCTGGCGTAAGCGAATTGCTGTTCCGGGGTCCCGATTCCTATTTTTTGCGGAACTCTGGACGCCCGGCTGGAGTCGTGCTAAGTTAATCCACAGACTTCGTTTTAAACATACCTTGTTTGAATCTTGTTTTACCCGAAGCATCCCGCATAAATGCGCGTGAAGCTAATAATTCCGGGCTTTTCACTCATTCCGTCTAGTCGTTTCAGTTCTGCGTTCTTTCCTGTGACCAGGCAACGTACAGACACGAGATGAAGGCCGTTAACAGGCATGGAAGTTCCTGCCATACCATTCACAACATTAAGTTCGAGATTTACCCCGAGTTTAAGAACCCACACCACTATGAATCTTACCGAATTAAAGAATACGCCGGTTTCTGAGCTGATTACTCTCGGCGAAAATATGGGGCTGGAAAACCTGGCTCGTATGCGTAAGCAGGATATTATTTTTGCCATCCTCAAGCAGCATTCGAAGAGTGGCGAAGATATCTTTGGCGACGGCGTACTGGAGATACTGCAGGATGGATTTGGATTCCTCCGCTCCGCAGACAGCTCCTACCTCGCCGGCCCTGACGACATCTACGTATCCCCCAGCCAAATCCGCCGTTTCAACCTCCGCACTGGTGACACCATTTCCGGTAAGATTCGTCCTCCGAAAGAGGGTGAACGTTACTTTGCGCTGCTGAAAGTTAACGAAGTTAACTACGACAAGCCGGAAAACGCGCGTAACAAGATCCTGTTCGAGAACTTAACGCCGCTGCACGCGAACTCTCGCCTGCGTATGGAGCGTGGTAACGGTTCTACCGAAGACTTAACCGCTCGCGTACTGGATCTGGCCTCCCCGATTGGCCGCGGCCAGCGTGGCCTCATCGTCGCGCCGCCGAAAGCCGGTAAAACCATGCTGCTGCAGAACATCGCGCAGAGCATCGCATACAACCACCCGGACTGTGTCCTGATGGTACTGCTGATCGACGAACGTCCGGAAGAAGTGACCGAGATGCAGCGTCTGGTGAAAGGTGAAGTGGTTGCTTCCACCTTTGACGAGCCGGCATCCCGTCACGTGCAGGTTGCCGAGATGGTTATTGAGAAAGCGAAACGTCTGGTTGAACACAAGAAAGACGTTATCATCCTGCTCGACTCTATTACCCGTCTGGCGCGTGCCTACAACACCGTGGTTCCGGCTTCCGGTAAAGTGTTGACCGGTGGTGTGGACGCCAACGCCCTGCACCGTCCGAAGCGTTTCTTTGGTGCGGCACGTAACGTCGAGGAGGGCGGTAGCCTGACCATCATCGCCACGGCGCTGATCGACACCGGTTCCAAAATGGACGAAGTTATCTACGAAGAGTTTAAAGGCACCGGTAACATGGAACTGCACCTCTCTCGTAAGATTGCTGAAAAACGCGTCTTCCCGGCTATCGACTACAACCGTTCCGGTACCCGTAAAGAAGAGCTGCTTACCACTCAGGAAGAGCTGCAGAAAATGTGGATCCTGCGCAAAATTATCCATCCGATGGGTGAGATTGATGCGATGGAATTCCTCATCAATAAGCTGGCAATGACCAAGACGAATGATGACTTCTTCGATATGATGAAGCGCTCGTAAGGTAAAAAAAGCCAAAAACCCCCCCCCCCCCCCCCGGGGGGGTGTTTT
>NZ_GL882851.1:13288-16030 GCF_000195655.1 Klebsiella sp. MS 92-3 | reverse complement strand
GGGGGGGGGTTTTCATTTTGGGGTTTGTATGATCCAGAGACAGAGAAAGCGGGACGAAAGTTGTCGTATAATGGCGCCGGATAGCAGGCGGAGACAGCTTTAACAGACTAAAATCTATACAATAAATTTGTAATGTTCTGCTTTTCCCCTTCTGGAGTTGGGGCATCATCGCTATACTTCCCGGATTAACTATGCTGAGAGCACATGCGTTGTGAATTTACTCACTGCTATTACTGAATTAATCAGTATTTTCTTATTCACGACCCTCTTTATTTTTGTCGCGCGGAAAGTGGCAAAAAAGATCGGGTTAGTGGATAAACCCAACTATCGCAAACGGCATCAGGGGTTGATTCCGTTGGTCGGTGGTATCTCAGTTTATGCAGGTATCTGTTTCACTTTCGCCATCGCCGATTATTATATTCCTCACGCCTCGCTGTATCTGGCCTGCGCGGGGGTATTGGTGCTGGTTGGCGCGCTTGACGATCGCTTCGACATCAGCGTGAAAATTCGCGCGGTCATTCAGGCCGCGATCGCCGTGATTATGATGATGGCAGGGAATCTGCATCTGAGTAGTTTGGGCTTTATTTTTGGCTCGTGGGAACTGGTGCTGGGGCCCTTCGGCTTCTTCCTGACGCTGTTTGCCGTCTGGGCCGCTATCAATGCGTTCAACATGGTCGATGGTATCGACGGCCTGCTCGGCGGACTGTCATCGGTCTCTTTTGCGGCGACCGGGATTATCCTTTGGTTTGATGGTCAGTACAGCCTGGCGATGTGGTGTTTCGCGATGATCGCCGCCATTCTACCCTATATTCTTCTCAATCTTGGCGCCCTCGGCCGCCGCTATAAAGTCTTTATGGGTGACGCCGGCAGCACGATGATTGGCTTCACCATCATCTGGATCCTGCTGGAAACCACGCAAGGTAAAACGCATCCCATTAGCCCGGTGACCGCGCTGTGGATTATCGCTATCCCGCTGATGGACATGGTGGCGATTATGTATCGCCGCCTGCGCAAAGGCATGAGTCCTTTCTCACCGGACCGTCAGCATATTCATCATTTGATCATGCGCGCCGGGTTTACTTCCCGCCAGGCGTTTGTCCTGATTACCCTGGCCGCCGCCCTGCTCGCGCTGGTTGGCGTCGTGGCGGAATACACGCGCATTGTGCCGGAATGGGTGATGTTAATTCTCTTTTTGGTAGCCTTCTTTCTTTATGGCTACTGTATTAAGCGCGCCTGGAAAGTGGCGCGCCTGGTTAAGCGCATCAGACGCAGAATTCGGCGACACAGCGGCAATAATCCGAAACTAACCAAGTAGAGCTGGGGATGTGATGACTCAACCATTACCGGGAGCACAAGCAGTGAACGTTGAGAACGAGCTGGATATTCGCGGGCTGTTTCGCGCTTTATGGGCAGGAAAAGGCTGGATAGTCGGCGGCGCCGTACTCTTCGCCGCCATCGTGCTGGTGTACACCTTCTTTGCTCGCCAGGAGTGGAGCGCCACGGCGATCACCGATCGGCCTACTGTCAATATGTTGGGGGGATACTATTCCCAACAGCAGTTCTTACGCAATCTGGACATTAAAGCCGACCTCGCCTCGGTCGACCAGCCTTCCGCCATGGATGAAGCGTATAAAGAGTTCATCATGCAGCTGGCCTCCTGGGATACCCGGCGCGATTTCTGGCTGCAAACGGACTACTACAAGCAGCGTCAGTCGGGTAATGCCCGCGCTGATGCGGCGATGCTGGATGACCTGATTAACAATATCCAGTTTATGCCAGGCGATGCGGCCAAGAGCATTAACGACAGCGTCAAACTGACCGCCGAGACCGGGCAGGATGCCAATAATCTGTTGCGTCAGTATGTGGCCTTCGCCAGCCAGCGGGCGGCAGGCCATCTTAACGACGAACTTAAAGGCGCCTGGGCGGCGCGGACGGTGCAGATGAAGGCGCAGGTGAAGCGCCAGGAAGAGGTGGCCGAGGCCATCTTCAACCGCCGGACACACAGCGTGGAGCAGGCGCTGAAGGTGGCTCAGCAGCACAATATTTCACGTAGCGAAACGGATGTTCCTGCCGATCAGTTGCCGGATTCAGAGCTATTTTTATTGGGCAGGCCGATGCTGCAGGCCAGGCTGGAAAACCTGCAGGCCGTTGGGCCGGAATATGACCTCGATTACGACCAGAACCGCGCCATGCTGAGCACGTTGAACGTCGGTCCAACGTTAGATCCGCGTTTTCAGACTTACCGGTATTTGCGGACGCCGGAAGAACCTGTAAAACGCGATAGCCCGCGCCGTGTATTTCTGATGGTGATGTGGGGGATTGTGGGTGCGCTCATCGGCGCAGGCGTGGCGTTATCGCGTCGTCGTGTCCTGTGATTGCGGCCTGTGGTGAAGGGCAGATGACCTTCATCGCCTAATCGAAGAGAATCGATGTGAAAGTACTAACTGTATTTGGCACGAGGCCGGAAGCCATCAAGATGGCGCCTCTGGTCCATGCGCTGGCAAAGGATCCTCATTTTGAGGCGAAAGTATGCGTGACCGCGCAGCATCGGGAGATGCTCGATCAGGTGTTGAAACTTTTCTCTATTGTCCCGGACTACGATCTCAACATCATGAAGCCGGGGCAGGGGCTGACCGAGATCACCTGTCGCATCCTTGAAGGGCTGAAGCCGGTGCTGGAGTCGTTTAAACCCGACGTGGTGCTGGTGCATGGCGATACCACCACCACCATGGCGGCGAGCCC
>NZ_GL882851.1:11871-13153 GCF_000195655.1 Klebsiella sp. MS 92-3 | reverse complement strand
GGGGCGGCGAGCCTGGCGGCGTTTTACCAGCGGATACCGGTGGGTCACGTAGAGGCCGGCCTGCGCACCGGCGATTTAAGTTCGCCGTGGCCGGAAGAAGGCAACCGTACGTTGACCGGCCATCTGGCGACATACCATTTCGCCCCCACGGAAACCTCGCGGCAGAACCTGCTGCGGGAAAATATTGCCGACAGTCGGATCACGGTTACCGGGAATACGGTCATTGACGCCCTGTTCTGGGTGCGGGATCGGGTGCTGGGCGATGAAGCGCTACGGGAGACCCTGCTGCAGCGCTATCCTTTCATCAGCCACGGTAAAAAGATGATTCTGGTTACCGGCCACCGGCGGGAAAGCTTTGGGCTCGGTTTTGAACAGATCTGCCAGGCGCTGGCCGAGATAGCCCATACCCACCCTGAGGTGCAGATTGTCTATCCGGTTCACCTGAATCCTAATGTCAGCGAGCCGGTGAATCGTATTCTTGGCCATATTGACAATGTGATGTTGATTGAACCGCAGGATTACCTGCCGTTCGTCTGGCTGATGGATCGCGCCTGGCTGATCCTGACCGATTCCGGCGGCATTCAGGAAGAGGCCCCCTCGCTGGGTAAGCCGGTGCTGGTCATGCGCGATATGACCGAACGTCCGGAAGCGGTGGCCGCCGGCACCGTGTGTCTGGTGGGCACCGACAGCCAGCGCATCGTCGCGGAAGTGACGCGACTGCTGGAGGATGATGCTGCATACCAGGCGATGAGCCGCGCGCATAATCCCTATGGCGATGGCGAAGCATGTCGTCGCATTTTGTCTGCACTTAAAAATAATCAGGTAACGCTATGAGTTTTTCTACCATTTCAGTGATTGGCCTTGGCTATATCGGGCTGCCAACCGCTGCCGCGTTCGCCTCCCGGCAGAAGCGGGTGGTCGGCGTTGATGTTAATCAACATGCCGTGGAGACCATTAACCGTGGAGAGATTCATATCGTGGAGCCGGATCTGGCGAGCGTGGTGAAGACCGCGGTCGAGCAGGGGTATTTAAGCGCCACCACCACCCCGGTGGAGGCGGATGCTTACCTGATTGCCGTGCCGACGCCGTTTAAAGATCGCCACGAGCCGGATATGGTGTTTGTCGAGTCGGCCGCCAAATCTATTGCGCCGACGTTAAAGAAAGGCTCGCTGGTGATCCTCGAGTCCACTTCGCCGGTCGGGTCGACCGAACAGATGGCCGAGTGGCTGGGGGGGGAGGGCCCGGGTCTTAGCCTCCCCCCCCCGGGGGGGGGGGGGGGGGG
>NZ_GL882851.1:11083-11861 GCF_000195655.1 Klebsiella sp. MS 92-3 | reverse complement strand
GGTCGACCGAACAGATGGCCGAGTGGCTGGCGGAGATGCGCCCGGATCTTAGCTTCCCCCAGCAGGTGGGTGAAGCGGCGGACGTGAATATCGCCTACTGCCCGGAGCGGGTATTGCCCGGTCAGGTGATGGTCGAGCTGATTAAAAACGACCGTGTTATCGGCGGCATGTCGCCGGTCTGCTCCGCTCGCGCCAGCGAGCTGTATAAAATCTTCCTTGAAGGCGAATGCGTGGTGACCAACTCGCGCACCGCCGAGATGTGCAAGCTGACGGAAAACAGCTTCCGCGACGTCAACATCGCTTTTGCCAACGAGCTGTCGCTGATTTGCGCCGACCAGGGGATTAACGTCTGGGAGCTGATCCGCCTGGCGAACCGCCATCCGCGCGTCAATATCCTGCAGCCGGGCCCGGGTGTTGGCGGCCACTGTATCGCCGTCGACCCATGGTTTATCGTGGCGCAAAACCCGCAGCAGGCGCGTCTGATCCGCACCGCTCGCGAGGTCAACGACCACAAGCCGGAATGGGTTATCGAACAGGTGAAAGCGCAGGTGGCGGACTGCCTGAATGCCACCAACAAGCGGGCCAGCGAACTGACGATCGCCTGTTTTGGCCTCGCTTTTAAACCGAATATTGACGACCTGCGCGAAAGTCCGGCGATGGAAATTGCCGCGCAGATTGCCCGCTGGCACAGCGGCACGACCCAGGTGGTTGAGCCCAACATTCACGCGCTGCCGAAGAAACTCGATGGACTGTGTACGCTGGCGACCCTTGAGGCCGG
>NZ_GL882851.1:502-10974 GCF_000195655.1 Klebsiella sp. MS 92-3 | reverse complement strand
GGGCGCCCCTGGGGGCGGCGCTGGCCAGCGCCGATGTGCTGGTGATGCTGGTCGATCACAATGAATTTAAAGCCGTTAGCGGCGATAGCGTCACCCAGGCGTTTATCGTCGACACCAAAGGAGTGTGGCGGTGAGAACCATTCTGGTCACCGGCGGCGCGGGCTTCATTGGTTCGGCGGTAGTGCGGGAGATTATCCAGCACACCGCCGATCGCGTGGTGGTGGTGGATAAACTGACCTACGCCGGCAATTTAATGTCGCTGGCGCCGGTGGCGCAGGATGCGCGTTTCGCCTTTGAACAGGTGGATATCTGCGACCGCGCCGAGCTGGATCGCATTTTTCGTCAGCATCAACCGGATACGGTGATGCACCTGGCGGCGGAAAGCCATGTCGATCGTTCGATTGACGGCCCGGCGGCGTTTATCGAGACCAATATCGTGGGCACCTATACGCTGCTGGAGGCGGCCCGTAGCTGGTGGAATACCCTGGCTATGGCGCAAAAATCGGCGTTTCGCTTCCATCACATCTCCACCGATGAAGTGTATGGCGATCTGCACGGCAGCGATGATTTCTTTACCGAGACCACGCCCTATGCGCCAAGCAGCCCCTATTCGGCTTCGAAAGCCAGCAGCGACCACCTGGTGCGCGCCTGGCTGCGAACCTATGGCCTGCCGACGCTTATCACCAACTGCTCAAATAACTACGGCCCGTATCACTTTCCCGAGAAGCTGATCCCGCTGACGATCCTTACCGCGCGGGCGGGCAAGCCGCTGCCGGTGTATGGCAATGGACAACAGATCCGCGACTGGCTGTACGTGGAAGATCACGCCAGAGCGCTGTATCTGGTGGCGACCCGCGGCGAACCGGGCGAAACTTACAATATCGGCGGTCATAACGAACGGAAAAATATCGAGGTGGTGGAAACCATTTGTCAGCTGCTGGAAGAGCTGGCGCCGGATAAGCCGCAGGGCGTGGCGCACTATCGCGATCTGATCGCCTTCGTTGCCGATCGTCCGGGCCACGATCTGCGCTATGCCATTGATGCCTCGAAGATTGCCCGCGAGCTGGGCTGGACGCCGGCAGAGACTTTCACCTCCGGTATGCGTAAGACCGTGGCGTGGTATCTGGCGAACGAGGCCTGGTGGCGTCAGGTTCAGGACGGAAGCTATCAGGGCGAGCGTCTTGGGCTGCAAAGCTAATCATCTCTGGGGGGAATGATGAAAGGTATTATTCTGGCAGGCGGTTCCGGAACGCGGCTACATCCCATCACCCGCGGCGTATCGAAGCAGCTGTTGCCGATCTACGATAAGCCGATGATCTACTACCCGCTGTCGGTATTAATGCTGGCCGGGATCCGTGAGATCCTGATTATCACCACGCCGGACGACCTACGTGATTTCCAGCGCCTGCTCGGCGATGGCTCAGAGTTTGGCATTGCGCTGCACTATGCCGTACAGCCGACGCCGGATGGTTTAGCCCAGGCGTTTATCATCGGCGAAGCCTTTCTTAACGGCGAACCGGCGTGTCTGGTGTTAGGCGACAATATCTTCTTCGGCCAAAGCTTTAGCCCGAAGCTGCGCAGCGTCGCTGCCCGCACGGAAGGGGCGACGATTTTTGGCTATCAGGTGATGGATCCTGAGCGCTTTGGCGTGGTGGAGTTTGATGATAACTTCCGTGCGCTATCGCTGGAAGAGAAGCCGAAGCAGCCGAAGTCGAACTGGGCGGTCACCGGTCTCTATTTCTACGATGGCAAGGTGACGGAGTATGCCAAACGGGTCAAACCATCCGAGCGCGGCGAGCTGGAAATCACCTCCATCAACCAGATGTATCTGGAGGATGGCGCATTGACCGTCGAACTGCTTGGACGCGGCTTTGCCTGGCTGGACACCGGCACCCACGATAGCCTGATCGAGGCCAGCATGTTCGTGCAGACCGTCGAGAAGCGCCAGGGCTTTAAAATCGCCTGTCTGGAAGAGATCGGCTGGCGTAACGGCTGGCTGGACGACGACGGCGTCAAACGTGCGGCGAAGCGGCTGGAAAAAACCGGCTACGGCCAATATCTGCTGGATCTGCTCCGTGCCCGTCCGCGCCAGTATTGACCCCCTGGAGTGGGAGAACCGCTTCTTTGCCGTGAACAGCGCGATCGTGCGCTTTGACGAGCACGCGCCGCGGCTGACGCCTGAGGCGCTGGCGGGGTGGTCGCGAGTGCAGGCGAAGATCGCCGCCAGCGACACCGTCCGGCTGGACGCGCTGCAGCGGTTGGGTTTTCAGCTGGTGGAAGGTGAGGTCGATCTGGCGCTGCCGGTGGGCAGCCCTGCAGATGCCGGCGCAGACGTCGCCGTGGAAGCGGATATTGCGCCGCTGCGCGAGCAGGCGGCGCGGGCATTTGCCATGAGCCGCTTTCGCGCGCCCTGGTACGCTGCCGACGCCAGCGGCCGCTTCTATGCCCAGTGGATTGAAAATGCGGTGCGCGGCACCTTCGATCATCAGTGCCTGATTTACCGCCATCCTGAGGGCGATATTCGCGCCTTTGTCTCCCTGCGGCAGATCACTGCGACCGAAGCGCGTATCGGCCTGCTGGCCGGACGCGGCGCCGGGGCGCAGTTGATGCAGGCGGCGCGGTACTGGGCCGCCTCGCGCGGACTTTCTACACTGCGGGTGGCGACCCAGATGGGCAACACCGCCGCGCTTAAACGTTATATTCTCAGCGGTGCTAACGTGGAAAGCACCGCCTACTGGCTATACAGGTGACCCCCATGATCCCATTTAACGCGCCGCCGGTGGTTGGAACCGAGCTTGATTACATGCAGTCTGCGATGAACAGCGGCAAGCTGTGCGGCGACGGCGGCTTTACGCGCCGCTGCCAGCAGTGGATGGAGCAGCGATTTGGCACGGCAAAAGCGCTACTGACCCCTTCCTGCACGGCTTCGCTGGAGATGGCCGCGCTGCTGCTGGATATCCAGCCGGGCGACGAAGTGATTATGCCCAGCTATACCTTTGTCTCCACCGCCAACGCCTTTGTGCTGCGCGGGGCGAAAATCGTCTTCGTTGATATCCGTCGCGATACGATGAATATCGACGAAACGCTCATCGAAGCCGCCATCACCGATAAAACCCGGGCGATTGTCCCGGTGCATTATGCCGGCGTAGCCTGCGAGATGGACACCATCATGGCCATCGCCGACAAATACAACCTGTTTGTGGTGGAAGACGCCGCGCAGGGGGTGATGTCCACCTACAAGGGGCGCGCGCTGGGCACCATCGGCCATATCGGCTGCTTCAGCTTCCATGAAACCAAAAACTACACCGCCGGCGGTGAGGGCGGGGCGACGCTGATCAACGATCGCACGCTGGTGGAACGCGCGGAGATTATTCGCGAAAAAGGCACCAACCGCAGCCAGTTCTTTCGCGGCCTGGTGGATAAATATACCTGGCGGGACATTGGCTCCAGCTATCTGATGTCCGACCTGCAGGCCGCCTATCTGTGGGCGCAGCTGGAAGCGGCGGAGCGCATCAACCAGCAGCGCCTGGCCCTGTGGCAGAACTACTATGATGCGCTGCTGCCGCTGGCGCGCGCCGGGCGTATCGAACTGCCGACGGTTCCGGCCGACTGCGGGCAAAACGCGCACATGTTCTACATTAAGCTGCGTGATATCGAGGATCGCAGCAGACTGATCGCCTGGCTGAAAGAGGCGGAGATCCTCGCGGTATTCCATTACATTCCCCTGCACAGCTGCCCGGCAGGCGAACAGTTCGGCGAATTCCGCGGTGAAGACCGCTACACCACTCAGGAGAGCGAGCGTCTGGTACGCCTGCCGCTGTTTTACAATCTGTCTGTGGTGAATCAGCGGACGGTGATTAACTCGCTGCTGAGCTACTTCTCCTGATATGTCGTTAGCAAAAGCCTCACTGTGGACGGCGGCATCGACGCTGGTCAAAATCGGCGCCGGTCTGCTGGTCGTCAAGCTGCTGGCCGTCTCGTTTGGGCCGGCGGGCGTTGGCCAGGCCGGTAACTTCCGGCAACTGGTCACCGTACTCGGCGTGCTGGCCGGGGCCGGGATATTTAATGGCGTCACGAAGCTGGTGGCGCAGCATCACGACGATCCCCCGCGCCTGAAGCAGGTGGTGGGCACCTCGTCGGCGATGGTGCTTGGCTTTTCCACCCTGCTGGCGCTGGTATTTTTACTGGCGGCGGCGCCGATAAGCCAGGGGCTGTTCGGCCATACGCACTATCAGGGGCTGGTACGCCTGGTGGCGCTGGTGCAGATGGGGATCGCCTGGGCGAATTTCCTGCTGGCGCTGATGAAAGGCTTTCGCGATGCGGCGGGTAACGCCTTCTCGCTGATTGCCGGGAGCCTGATCGGCGTGGCGGCTTACTATGCTTGCTACGTGTTGGGAGGCTATCAGGGCGCGCTGCTGGGGCTGGCGTTAGTTCCAGCGCTGGTGGTGGTCCCGGCGGGTATTATGCTCTGGCGGCGGGGTAATATCCCGCTGAGCGCCCTGCGTCCGCGCTGGGATAACGGTCTGGCGGGACAGCTATCGAAATTTACCCTGATGGCGCTGATAACCTCGGTGACCCTGCCGGTAGCCTATGTGATGATGCGTAATCTGCTGGCGGCGCATTACGGCTGGGAGGCGGTCGGGATCTGGCAGGGGGTGAGCAGCATCTCCGATGCCTACCTGCAGTTTATTACCGCCTCGTTTAGCGTCTATCTGCTGCCGACGCTGTCGCGGCTGAGCGCCAAAACGGATATCACCCGCGAGATAGTCAAGTCGCTGAAATTCGTCCTGCCGGCAGTAGCGGCGGCGAGCCTGACGGTCTGGCTGCTGCGCGATTTTGCCATCTGGCTGCTGTTTTCCGATCGCTTTACCGCGATGCGTGACCTGTTTGCCTGGCAGCTGGTGGGCGACGTTTTAAAAGTAGGCGCTTACGTCTATGGCTATCTGGTGATCGCCAAAGCGTCGCTGCGTTTTTATATTCTGACGGAAATCAGCCAGTTCGCACTGCTGACCGCATTCTCACACTGGCTTATACCGGCGCACGGCGCGGTTGGCGCGGCGCAGGCATATATGGCCACTTATATTGTTTATTTCGCCCTTTGTAGTGGCGTGTTTTTACTCTGGCGTAAACGGGCATGACAGCACTGATACATGTACTGGGATCGGATATCCCGCATCATAACCAGACCGTACTGCGGTTCTTTAACGACGAACTGGCCGCCGACCCGCAGGCCAGGAGATTTATGATCGTCGGTGATGAGGCCAGCGTGCGTGATGGGTATCCGGCGCTGGATGTCACCTGTTATCCGGGGAAAAAGGCGCTGGCGCAGGCAGTGATTGCTACCGCGAAAGCCAACCGCCAGCAGCGCTTTTTCTTCCACGGCCAGTTCAATACCGGGCTGTGGCTGGCGCTGTTGAGCGGCGGCATCCGCCCGTCGCAGTTTAACTGGCATATCTGGGGGGCGGATCTGTATGAAAATTCTGCCAGCCTGAAGTTTCGCCTGTTCTATCCGCTGCGCCGTATGGCGCAGGGGCGGGTAGGGCGCGTTTTCGCCACCCGCGGCGATCTCAGCTGGTTCGCTAACCGCCATCCGCGCGTCCCGGGCGAGCTGCTCTACTTCCCGACCCGTATGGATCCGGCGCTGAATACCCTGGCCGATAACGCTCCGCGCGGTGATACCCTGACTATTCTGGTCGGCAACTCCGGGGATCGCAGCAATGAACATATTGCCGCGCTGAAGGCAATCCATCAGCAGTTTGGCGATACGGTAAACGTCATCGTGCCGATGGGCTATCCAGCGAATAACGACGCCTATATCAATGAGGTTCGCGAGGCGGGGGCGGCGCTGTTTAGCGGTGAGCATCTGCAGATCCTCAGCGAGAAGCTGGAGTTTCATGATTATCTGGCGCTGCTGCGCCGCTGCGATCTGGGCTATTTTCTGTTTGCCCGCCAGCAGGGGATCGGCACCCTGTGTCTGCTGATTCAGGCGGGCATCCCCTGCGTGCTCAATCGGGAAAACCCGTTCTGGCAGGATATGGCCGAGCAGCATGTGCCGGTGCTGTTCACCAGCGACGCGCTGGACGTCAGCGTGGTGCGCGAAGCGCAGCGTCAGCTGGCGAGCGTGGATAAATCCGCTATCGCCTTCTTCCGGCCGAACTATCTGACGGGCTGGCGGCGGGCGCTACGGTTAGCGGCGGAGGGGCAGGCATGACGTTAATGCAATTTAGCGGGCTGCTGGTGGTCTGGCTGCTGTCGACGCTGTTCATCGCCACCGCCACCTGGTTTGAGTTCCGTCGGGTACGCTTTAACTTCAACGTTTTTTTCTCGTTGCTGTTTCTGCTGACCTTTTTCTTCGGCTTCCCGCTGACCAGTATTCTGGTGTTCCGCTTTGACGTCAGCGTGGCGCCGCCGGAGATTTTGCTGCAGACGCTGCTGATCGCGGTGTGCTTCTACGCAGTCTACTACGTGACCTATAAAACGCGGCTGCGTTCGGCATCGCGTGAGGTTGCGCATCGCCCGCTGTTTACCATGAACCGGGTGGAAACCCATCTGGCGTGGGGCATTTTGATGGGGCTGGCGCTGCTGTGCGTCGGCATCTTCTTCGCCCACAACGGTTTCCTGCTGTTTAAGCTCAACTCCTACAGCCAGATTTTCTCTGCTGAAGTGTCCGGCGTGGCGTTGAAGCGCTTCTTTTACTTCTTTATTCCGGCGATGCTGGTGGTCTATTTTCTGCGCCAGGATTATAAGGCGTGGATCTTCTTCCTCGTCAGCACGGTGGCCTTTGGTTTGCTGACCTACGCCATCGTCGGCGGGACGCGCGCCAATATTATCATCGCCTTCGCCATCTTTCTGTTCATCGGTATTATTCGCGGCTGGATCAGCCTGTGGATGCTGGCTGCGGCGGGTGTGCTGGGTATTGTCGGCATGTTCTGGCTGGCGCTGAAGCGCTACGGGATGAACGTCAGCGGCGACGAAGCGTTTTATACCTTTCTGTATCTCACGCGCGACACCTTCTCACCGTGGGAGAACCTGGCGCTGCTGCTGCAGAACTACGACAAGATCGATTTCCAGGGGCTGGCGCCGATGATCCGCGATTTCTACGTCTTTATCCCCAGCTGGCTGTGGCACGGTCGCCCGACGATGGTGCTCAATACCGCCAACTACTTTACCTGGGAAGTATTAAACAACCATTCGGGGCTGGCGATTTCGCCGACGCTGATTGGCTCGCTGGTGGTGATGGGCGGCGTCTGGTTCGTACCGCTGGGCGCCGTGGCGGTAGGGTTGATTATTAAATGGTTCGACTGGCTGTATGAGCTGGGCAACCGGGAGAGCAATCGCTATAAAGCGGCTATCCTGCACAGTTTCTGTTTCGGCGCTATCTTCAACATGATAGTGCTGGCGCGCGAGGGGCTGGATTCGTTCGGCTCCCGTGTGGTGTTTTTCCTCGTGATCTTTGGTATCTGCTTGCTGGCGGCGAAACTGCTGTACTGGTTCCTGGATAGCGTGGGACTGATTCATAAGCGCGTAAAACCGCTTTCGCAACCGCAAGTCTGAGAAGGATGGACATGACTGGGACCATTTCCGCGCCGTTGTACCTGTTAAGAGGGCTGCAGCTCATAGGCTGGCGCGATATGCCGCACGCTCTGGATTATTTGTTTGCCGACGGCGCGCTCCGGGAGGGGACGCTGGTGGCCATTAATGCTGAGAAAATGCTGGCCGTAGAAGATAACCCGGAGGTACGGGCGCTGATTGAGGCGGCGGAGTTTAAATATGCCGATGGCATCAGCGTGGTGCGTTCGCTGCGCAAAAAATACCCGCAGGCCCAGGTATCCCGCGTCGCCGGGGCCGATCTCTGGGAAGCGTTAATGCAGCGCGCTGGCGCTGAAGGGACACCGGTGTTTTTGGTTGGTGGTAAACCTGAGGTCCTGGCGCAGACAGAATCCAGGCTGCGTCAGCGCTGGCAGGTGAACATCGTCGGCAGCCAGGACGGTTATTTCACCCCTGAGCAACGCCAGGCATTGTTCGAACGCATTCGCGACAGCGGGGCGAAAATCGTCACCGTCGCGATGGGGTCGCCGCGCCAGGAGATCTTCATGCGCGACTGCCGGCGCCTGTATCCGCACGCGCTGTATATGGGCGTCGGCGGCACTTACGATGTTTTTACCGGGCACGTCCATCGGGCGCCGAAGTTCTGGCAGGATCTGGGGCTGGAGTGGTTCTATCGCCTGCTTTTGCAGCCGAGCCGCATCAAGAGACAGTTCCGCCTACTGCGCTATTTACGTTGGCATTATTCCGGTAAGCTCTGATATTCCACTGCAACCAGGCGAGTTTGCATACATATTCTGTGTAATCTCTTCACTCGCCTGATACTTTATTTGCCATTTCCGCAAAATTAATTAACCATTCGCAGGCTTCATACGCGCCGGGGAGACCTGCGCGTCGGCAAGGCTATGGTTTCAGTTAATAACAATAACCGGGAGTACCCGGAATACGGCAAACACAAGAGGATATATGACTGAGAAAAAAGCGGAGCTCCAGCGTGGACTGGAGGCCCGGCATATTGAACTGATCGCCCTTGGCGGGACGATTGGCGTGGGGTTGTTTATGGGGGCGGCCAGTACCTTGAAATGGGCTGGGCCTTCCGTGCTGCTGGCGTACATTATCGCTGGCCTGTTCGTCTTTTTCATTATGCGCTCAATGGGCGAAATGCTGTTCCTTGAGCCTGTCACAGGCTCCTTCGCGGTGTATGCGCATCGCTATATGAGCCCCTTCTTCGGCTATCTGACCGCGTGGTCCTACTGGTTTATGTGGATGGCGGTGGGGATCTCGGAGATTACCGCCATCGGGGTCTATGTGCAGTTCTGGTTCCCGGAGATGGCGCAGTGGATCCCGGCGTTGATTGCCGTGGGGCTGGTGGCGTTGGCTAACCTCGCGGCGGTCCGGCTATACGGTGAAATCGAGTTCTGGTTCGCCATGATAAAAGTGACCACCATTATCGTGATGATCGTCGTGGGTCTGGGCGTCATTTTCTTCGGCTTTGGCAACGGCGGCCACTCCATCGGTTTTGGTAATCTCACCGAACATGGTGGTTTCTTTGCCGGCGGCTGGAAGGGCTTCCTGACGGCGCTGTGTATCGTGGTCGCGTCCTATCAGGGGGTGGAGCTCATCGGCATTACCGCAGGTGAAGCGAAAAACCCGCAGGTGACGCTGCGCAGCGCGGTGGGCAAAGTGCTGTGGCGGATCCTGATTTTCTACGTCGGCGCGATTTTTGTTATCGTCACTATCTTCCCGTGGGATCAAATCGGCTCCAACGGCAGCCCGTTCGTACTGACGTTTGCCAAAATCGGTATTACCGCGGCGGCGGGAATTATCAACTTCGTGGTGCTGACGGCAGCGCTTTCCGGCTGCAACAGCGGAATGTACAGCTGCGGACGTATGCTGTACGCCCTGGCGAAGAACCGTCAGCTGCCGGCGGCGATCGGTAAGGTATCGCGCAACGGCGTTCCGTCCGTCGGTGTGGCGCTGTCGATTCTGATCCTGCTGGTGGGCTCCTGCCTGAATTACATTATTCCTAATCCGCAGCGGGTGTTCGTCTATGTCTATAGCGCCAGCGTCCTGCCGGGGATGGTGCCCTGGTTTGTGATCCTGATTAGTCAGCTGCGTTTCCGTCGCGTGCATCAGGCGGCGATTGCCAGCCATCCGTTCCGTTCGCTGCTGTTTCCGTGGGCCAACTATTTCACGATGGCCTTCCTGATCTGCGTGCTGGTCGGGATGGGACTGAATGATGAAACCCGCATGTCGCTCTTCGTCGGCATTATTTTTCTGGCCGCCGTCACCCTGATTTATAAGGTGTTTGGCCTCGGAAGACAGGGGCAAGTCAATAATACGGCTGAATAACCGTCAAAACGAACAAAGCATGAGCAAACGATAATTTTCTTTAAAAAGGCACTAGACAGCGGGGTAGGAAGTCCGTATTATCCGACCCCGCAACGGCGCTAAGCGCCCGTAGCTCAGCTGGATAGAGCGCTGCCCTCCGGAGGCAGAGGTCTCAGGTTCGAATCCTGTCGGGCGCACCATTAACCCGGTGCTGGAGCTGCGGTGGTTTTAATACCGCGTAAAAGGTTTGCAGTGGTGGCTATAGCTCAGTTGGTAGAGCCCTGGATTGTGATTCCAGTTGTCGTGGGTTCGAATCCCATTAGCCACCCCATTATTTGATAGAGTTGTGAATTTGCGAAGGTGGCGGAATTGGTAGACGCGCTAGCTTCAGGTGTTAGTGTCCTTACGGACGTGGGGGTTCAAGTCCCCCCCCTCGCACCACGACTTTAACGAATTGAACTAAAAATTCAAAAAGCAGTATTTCGGCGAGTAGCGCAGCTTGGTAGCGCAACTGGTTTGGGACCAGTGGGTCGGAGGTTCGAATCCTCTCTCGCCGACCAATTTTGAACCCCCCCCCCGCGGGGGGTTTTTTTTTT
>NZ_GL882851.1:0-401 GCF_000195655.1 Klebsiella sp. MS 92-3 | reverse complement strand
CCCCCCGGGGGGGGGGGGTTTTTTGTTTTCTGCTGCCGTCCGCCATCTCTTATTTCTCTGATCTTGCTGATAAAAAATCTTCTCTTTGCTTAAGAATACGCGTCAGGAAAACTCTCAATTCATCACTGTGGTAGATGCAATTTCCCCGGATCCTGTGCGATAATAATCGGGTAGATGCTCATTCCATCTCTTATGTTCGCCTTCGTGCCTCATAAACTCCGGAATGATGCAGAGCCGTTCTTACGGTGCTTATCGTCCACTGACAGATGTCGCATTTATGCCTCATCAAACACCATGGACATTACGTTGAGTGAAGCACCCAATTTGTTGTCAAACAGACCTGTTTTAACGCCTGCCCTGATTTCAGCGCAGGCGTTTTTTTCTTTCGGGGATCCGTCAAT
>NZ_GL882850.1:62097-74316 GCF_000195655.1 Klebsiella sp. MS 92-3 | reverse complement strand
GGGGACGGCCTCTTAGCGTTTTGAACCGTAATACACTTCATTCCAGCGCAGCGCGTCCTTGAAGGACGGCAGACGGGTATCGTTGTCGATGACGGTCAGCTCGATATCATGCAGCTCGGCGAACTGGCGCATATCGTCGAGGTTCAGCGCATGGCTGAAGACGGTATGGTGCGCGCCGCCGGCGATGATCCAGGCTTCCGACGCGGTACGCAGATCCGGCTGCGCTTTCCACAGGGCGTTGGCCACCGGCAGCTTCGGCAGATCGTGCGGCGTTGGGACGGTTTCGATGGTATTGACCAGCAGACGGAAGCGGTCTCCCAGGTCGATCAGGCTGGCGACGATCGCCGGGCCGGTTTGAGTATTGAAGATCAGGCGCGCTGGATCCGCTTTGCCGCCGATGCCCAGCGGCTGAACGTCGAGGATCGGTTTCTCGGCGGTGGCGATCGTCGGGCACACTTCCAGCATGTGCGAGCCGAGCACCAGATCGTTACCATTGTCGAAGTGGTAGGTGTAATCCTCCATAAAGGAGGTGCCGCCCTGCAGACCAGTTGACATCACCTTCATGATGCGAAGCAGAGCGGCGGTTTTCCAGTCGCCCTCGCCGGCAAAGCCGTAGCCCTGCTGCATCAGGCGCTGTACGGCGAGACCCGGGAGCTGTTTCAGGCCGTGGAGATCTTCAAAGGTGGTGGTAAAGGCGTGGAAACCGCCCTGTTCGAGGAAGCGTTTCATCCCCAGCTCAATGCGCGCGGCGTCCAGCACGTTCTGGCGCTTCTCGCCGTGAACCTGCGCCGCCGGGGTCAGACGGTAGCTGCTCTCATATTCATCGACCAGGGCGCTGATATCGCCGTCGCTGATGCTGTTCACCACCTGCACCAGATCGCCGACCGCCCAGGTGTTCACCGAGAAGCCAAACTTAATCTGCGCGGCGACTTTATCGCCGTCGGTCACCGCCACTTCGCGCATGTTATCGCCGAAACGGCACACTTTCAGATGACGGGTATCCTGTTTGGAGACCGCCTGACGCATCCAGCCGCCGATACGCTGGTGGGCCTCTTTATCCTGCCAGTGGCCGGTGACCACGCTGTGCTGTTGGCGCATGCGGGCGCCGATGAAGCCGAACTCGCGGCCGCCGTGCGCGGTCTGGTTCAGGTTCATAAAGTCCATATCAATGCTGTCCCACGGCAGCGCGGCGTTGTACTGAGTATGGAACTGCAGCAGCGGCTTATTGAGGATGGTCAGGCCGTTGATCCACATTTTTGCCGGCGAGAAGGTATGCAGCCAGACCACTAACCCGGCGCATTTGTCATCGTAGTTGGCGTCGCGGCAGATATGGGTGATCTCGTCCGGGGTGGTGCCCAGCGGCTTAAGGACCAGTTTGCACGGCAGTTTGGCTTCCGCATTCAGGCTGTTCACCACATGTTCGGCATGCTTCGTCACCTGGCGCAGGGCTTCCGGGCCGTACAGATGTTGGCTGCCAATAACGAACCATACTTCATAGTTATCAAAAATCGTCATTTTCGTATCCTTAATGGGTGAGCGCTGCCTGAGATTGCGGGGCTTTTTCCGCCTTTGCAGCCGAAGGGAGATAGTGTTGTTCCGCGCTGACCGACCACTGCTGGTAGCGCTGATAGAGTTGTTCGAAACGCTGTGCCTGCGCCGGACGCGGCTGCAGGGTAGTTTCCACCTGGCTTGCCATCCGCTGTTGGGCGGCTGGAATATCCTCATAGACGCCGGCGGCGACGGCGGCGAAGATAGCCGCCCCCAGCGCGCAGCACTGATCGGAGGCGACAATCTGCAGCGGACGGTTCAGCACGTCGCAGCAGGCCTGCATGATGACCTGGTTTTTCCGCGCGATACCGCCAAGCGCCATGACGTTGTTAACCGGGATCCCCTGCTCGGTGAAGCACTCCATAATGGCGCGAGCGCCGAAGGCGGTGGCGGCGATCAGACCGCCGAACAGCGCCGGCGCGTCGGTGGCCAGGTTAAGGTCGGTGATCACCCCTTTCAGGCGCTGGTTGGCATTCGGCGTGCGGCGGCCGTTGAACCAGTCGAGCACCACCGGCAGATGCTCCAGCGATGGATTGTTGGCCCAGGCTTCGGTGAGCGCCGGCAGTAACTGTTTTTGACTGGCTTTGATTTGCTCGCGCAACGCCGGCTGCTGCTGAGCCAGCTGCTCCAGCGGCCAGCCGAGAATGCGGCCAAACCAGGCGTAAATATCGCCGAAGGCGGACTGGCCTGCCTCCATGCCGATAAAGTGTGGAACCACGCTGCCGTCGACCTGGCCGCAGATGCCTTTGACCGTGCGCTCGCCGACGCTCTCTTTATCGGCGATCAGAATGTCGCAGGTGGAGGTGCCGATGACTTTCACCAGCGCGTTAGGCTGCGCGCCGGCGCCAACGGCGCCCATGTGGCAGTCGAAGGCGCCGCCAGAGATGGCCACACTCTGCGGCAGACCCAGGCGCTGGGCCCACTCTGCGCTCAGCGTGCCGACCGGCACATCGGCCGTCCAGGTATCGGTGAACAGCGGCCAGGCCAGATGCTGGTTGATGATGGGATCAAGCTCATCGAAGAAGCTGGCCGGCGGCAGACCGCCCCAGCTCTCATGCCACAGCGATTTATGTCCGGCGCTGCAGCGGCCGCGGCGCAGATCCTGCGGACGCGTAGTACCGGAGAGCAGGGCGGGCACCCAGTCGCAAAGCTCTACCCACGAGGCGGCTGCCTGGGCGACTGCGCTATCTTCGCGGGTGACGTGAAGGATTTTGGCCCAGAACCATTCGCTGGAGTAGATCCCGCCGATATAGCGCGAGTAATCCTCTTTGCCCGGCTGATGACACAGGCGGGTGATCGCCTCGGCTTCCTCGACCGCGGTGTGATCCTTCCACAGGACAAACATGGCGTTAGGGTTGTCAGCGAATTCTTCGCGCAGCGCCAGCACGTTGCCCTCGGCATCGACGGGAGCCGGAGTTGAGCCGGTGCTGTCGACGCCAATGCCCACGACGTCGGCGCGTTGTTCGGCGCTCAGCGAAGCCAGCACGCTTTTCAGCGCCGCTTCCATGGACTCGATGTAATCTCGCGGGTGATGGCGGAAGCGGTTGTTAGCGCCATCGCAATACTGTCCTTCCCGCCAGCGCGGATACCACTCCACGCTGGTCGCCAGCTCTGCGCCGGACGCGCATTCCACCGCCAGAGCGCGGACTGAGTCACTACCAAAGTCGAGGCCAATCGCAATTGCCATCTTGTTACTCCATGCAGAAATCATTCATGCAGCAACAGTAGATATCCCCGGCAAAATCCGTCAGGCCGGATTCGCTAATCTTATGGATTATTTTGCTGTTACCTTGCAAAGTGTGACGCCGTGCAAATATTCGATGTGGACTTTTCTGCCGTATTTATAGACACTTTTGTTACCCGGCATATCACGGTGGAATGCACGCTGCTGGCGCTTTTTTCGCTTGCTGTGCGGGTTTTTCGCCAAATTCCCACCGCCGTCGCAGTCGCGACAGGGCCGAGAGCGATAAAATGATGGATATGGACAATTGGTGCCACTGATACCTTCGGGGAGAACCACGCGTATGGCCGAAACGCAAAACGATCCGCTGCTGCCGGGCTACTCTTTTAACGCTCATCTGGTCACCGGCCTGACGCCGATTGAGGCGCAGGGATACCTGGATTTCTTTATCGACCGCCCGCTGGGTATGAAAGGCTATATTCTCAATCTGACGATCCGCGGCGAGGGGGTGATCAACAACCACGGCGAACAGTTTGTCTGCCGGCCGGGCGATATGCTGCTGTTCCCGCCCGGGGAAATTCATCACTATGGCCGCCATCCCGACGCCAGCGAGTGGTATCACCAGTGGGTCTACTTCCGCCCGCGCGCCTACTGGCACGAGTGGCTCAACTGGCCAACGATTTTTGCCCAGACCGGCTTTTTCCGTCCGGATGAACAGTGGCAGGCGCGCTTTGGCGAGCTGTTCGGCCAGATCGTCGATGCCGGGCAGGGGGCGGGGCGCTATTCCGAACTGCTGGCGATAAACCTGCTGGAACAGCTGCTGCTGCGGCGCATGGAGGCGATCAACGAATCGCTGCATCCGCCGCTGGACAACCGGGTGCGCGACGCCTGCCAGTACATCAGCGACCATCTGGCGGACAGCCATTTTGATATCGCCAGCGTCGCCCAGCACGTCTGCCTGTCGCCCTCGCGTCTGTCGCACCTGTTCCGCCAGCAGCTGGGGGTCAGCGTCCTCGGCTGGCGGGAGGATCAGCGCATCAGCCAGGCCAAACTGTTGCTCAGCACCACGCGGATGCCGATCGCCACCGTTGGGCGCAACGTCGGCTTCGAAGATCAGCTCTATTTTTCCCGCGTGTTTAAAAAATGCACCGGGGCCAGCCCGAGCGAATTCCGCGCGGGTTGTGAATAAAAAGTAAAGAAAGTGAAATGATGACCCGCTTAAATGTCACAGCCAGTAAACTATTAAGACAATTGATGGCTTGACGACGGCGCGATGGCTTCGGAGAATCCGGGCTTCGTTTTTTAACCGGGTACATTATGCAAGCATTGCTCGAACACTTTATTACCCAATCCACGGTCTACTCATTGTTAGCCGTGATGCTGGTGGCCTTTCTCGAGTCGCTGGCGCTGGTGGGGCTTATCTTACCCGGCACGGTGATGATGGCTGGCCTTGGGGCGCTCATCGGCGGCGGCGAAGTTAACTTCTGGCAGGCGTGGCTGGCGGGGATTGTCGGCTGCCTGCTGGGCGACTGGATCTCATTCTGGCTCGGCTGGCGCTTTAAGAAGCCGTTGCACCGCTGGTCGTTTATGAAGAAAAACCGCGCCCTGCTGGAGAAAACCGAGCATGCGCTGCATCAGCACAGCATGATCACCATTCTGATTGGCCGCTTTGTCGGACCGACGCGTCCGCTGGTGCCAATGGTCGCCGGGATGCTCGACCTGCCGGTGGCCAAGTTCGTGCTACCGAATATTATCGGCTGCCTGCTCTGGCCGCCGCTCTATTTCCTTCCGGGCATTCTCGCCGGGGCGGCGATTGATATTCCGGCTGATGAAAACAGCGCCAGCTTTAAATGGCTGCTATTGGGGGCGGCGCTGCTGGCCTGGCTGGCGGGATGGCTGTGCTGGCGGCTGTGGCGGAGCGCGAAAACCTCAGGCGATCGGCTGACCCGCTGGCTGCCGCGCGGCCGACTGCTGTGGCTGTCGCCTCTGATGGTCGCGCTGGCGGCTACAGCGTTAACATTTGTCTTCCGCCATCCGCTGATGCCGGTCTATCTGGCGATCCTGCACAAAGTCATCGCGCGCTGATCCCCATCAAATGCGAGGCGCTGCTGTGGCCGCTTAACAGCTCGGCGGTGGCGCCATCCCAGACAATACGCCCTTCGGCGACCACCATCGAGCGCGGCGCGATGCGCGCGGCGTCCTCTACGCTGTGGGAGACCATCAGCAGGGTGAGCTGCTGCTGCTCGCAGACATCGGCGACAAGGGACAGCATCTCCTGGCGCAGCGCCGGATCGAGCGCCGAGAAGGGTTCATCCAGCAGCAGCACCGGCTGCTGGCGCACCAGACAGCGGGCCAGCGCCGCGCGCTGCCGCTGACCGCCGGAGAGCTCGCCGGGCAGACGTTCCAGCAGAGCATCAATTCCCATCTGTCCAGCTATCGCCGTGACCTGCGCCTGCTGCTCGCGGTTCAGTTTAAGGCCTGGGTGGATCCCGAGGCTGATATTTTGTCGAATGGTCAGATGGTTAAACAGGTTATTCTCCTGAAACAACATCGAGACCGGACGCTGCGCCGGCGGCGTCGCGTTATGCGCCTCGCCGTTAATCAGCAGGCTGCCGCTGGCGGGTGGCAGAAACCCGGCGATCAGATTCAGCAGGGTGCTCTTTCCGGCGCCGCTGGGACCGAGCACCGCGATGCGCTCCCCGCGCGCGACGTCGAGGGTGAAGCGCATCGGCAGATGCTGGTATAGCCAGGTCACATCATTGAGTTTTAGCATCACGCCCCGGAAGTTTTTCAATCAGCGTAAACAACAAGAAACAGAGTAGCAGCAGGAGCAGGGCGGTGACGGCCCCGTCCTGGCTGCGGTAGGCGCCTATCTGCTGGTACAGATAGAAAGGCAGGGTGCGGAACGCCTCGTTGCCGAACAGCGCCACCACGCCGAAATCGCCAATCGACAGTACGCAGGCGAAGGCGAGCGCCTGGGCCAGCGGGCGCCGGAGAGCGCGAAGCTCGACCACCCGCAGCCGGGCAAAGCCTTCAATACCCAGCGACTGGCACAGCATGCTGTAGCGGGCGGCAATGTCGCGCATCGGGTTTTCCAGTACTTTCAGCGCATAGGGGATCGCCATCAGGGCATTAGTGAAGATGACGATGCCGTCGGCGGACTCCGGCAGGCCGATAGTGTTATTGAGCAGCAGGAAGAAGCCGGTCGCCAGCACAATTCCCGGCATCGCAAGGATCAGCATGCCGCTCAGCTCCATTGCCTGCCCGGCCAACGGCCGCTGGCGAGCGCGCAGCTCCCGGCTGCTCCATAACAGCATCATCGTCAGGGTCACGCTCAATAGCCCGGCGGCGATGGCGATGCGTAGAGAGGTGCTCAATGCCTGCCAGAGCGCTGGCTGCGCCAGCACGTCCAGCATATTACGGTTGATCCCGTCGACGATGACCGCCAGCAGCGGCGGGAGCAGCAGCAGCAGGGCGGCGCCGATCAGCAACCCGTCGCTCAGGCGGCTATGCAGGCGATCGTCAGGGTCGCGCCAGCCGCGCACATGGCTGACGCCGATGGCGACGGCTTTACTCAGACGCTGGCTAAGCAGCACCAGCCCAAGGCAGCAGAGCATCTGGATCAGCGCCAGCATTGCCGCTCGCGCCGGATCGTAGTCAAAGCTCAGCGCCTGGTAGATAGCCAACTCGATCGTGGTGGCTTTCGGGCCGCCGCCCAGCGAGAGTACGGTGGCGAAGCTGGCGAAGCAGAGCATAAAAATCAGCGCGGCGACGGCGGGAATGTGCCGGCGCAGCCACGGCCATTCGACGAGGCGGAAGAAGGCATAGCCGCGCATGCCAAGCTGGGCGGCAATTTGCCGCTGCTCGCCGGGAATGTTCTCCAGCGCCTGCAGCAGCAGGCGGGTCGCCATCGGCATATTGAAAAAGACGTGCGCCAGCAGGATGCCCTGCAGACCGTAGGGCGAGAACTCCCATTGCCAGCCGAGCGCGTGAAATAGTGAGGCCAGCCAGCCCTGGCGGCCATAGACGCTGAGGATACCGAACACCGCCACCAGCACCGGCAGGATCAGGGTCATCGCGCACAGGCGCAGCAGCAGCGTACGGCCCGGGAAGCGACGCCGATAAAGCGCGCGGGCGAGAAAGATGGCTGGTCCCACCGAGATCAGCGCTGACAGCGACGCCTGCCAGAAGGAGAAGCGGACCACATGCCACAGGTAGCTATCGCTGAAGACCGATTGCCAGCCCGCGCCGGGGGCGCTAAACCACAGCGCCAGAAACGCCGCCAGCGCGACAGCGCACAGCAGCGTAGCGGCGAACAGGCCCGGCATCAGCCCGCGAAGGTTTAGCGGCTGACGGCGCGTTGCCATGCGCTAATCCAGGTTTGACGCTCGCTGGCGACCTGCTGCGGGGTAAAGGACAGGGTGGTCTGCGGCTTCACCAGGGTATCAAACCCGGCCGGCAGGGTGACCTTGGTCACCGGATACATCCAGTTGCCGGTAGGGATGGCGTTCTGGAAGCCAGGAGATACCATAAATTTGAGGAATTTTTCCGCCAGTTCCGGCTGCTTGCTGGCGGCGGTACGCGCGGCAACTTCGACCTGCAGATAGTGGCCCTCGGCGAAGCTCGCCGCCGCATAGTTGTCTTTCTTCTCTTCAATCATGTGGTAGGCCGGCGAGGTGGTATAGCTCAACACCAGGTCGCTTTCCCCTTTCAGGAACAGACCATAGGCTTCGCTCCAGCCTTTGGTGACGGTAACGGTTTTCGCGGCCAGCTTCTGCCAGGCCTCGGGCGCTTGATCGCCATAGACCTTTTGCATCCACAGCAGCAGGCCCAGTCCCGGGGTGCTGGTACGCGGATCTTCATAGATGACCCGCCATTTTTGCGGGCCCTCGACCAGCTCTTTCAGGCTCTTCGGTGGATTAGCCAGTTTGTTTTTGTCATAGACGAAGGCGAAATAGCCGTAGTCGTAGGGAACAAAGGTGTCATTATCCCAGCCGCCCGGCACGCTGACCGCGCTGGCGGGTACGTTGCTTTTGGCAAACAGTTTACTCTGCGCCGCGGCTTCCAGCAGGTTGTTATCAAGGCCAAGCACGACGTCGGCCTTGCTGTTTTTGCCTTCCATGCGCAGGCGATTCAGTAGCGAAACGCCATCTTCCAGCGCGACGAACTTCAGCTCGCAGCCGCACTCCGCTTCAAAGGCTTTTTTGACCGCCGGGCCGGGGCCCCAGTCGGCAGAGAAGGAGTCATAGGTATAGACGGTAAGAACAGGCTTAGCCAAAGCGGGCATGGCGACCAGCGCCAGCAGCGGGAGTAATTTTTTCAACACTTTGCACCTCAGAAAAAAGGGGTGGCAAAGGATTTTGAGTGAGCCTCAAATCCCTTCGCCGGCGTTATCCGGATCAGGTTCGACGGGTATTTTCTCAGCCCATACGCTTCATCCTTCAAGCCGCATCTGCGTTAGCTTCGCGCGTTCACCCCAGTCACATAGTTATCTATGCTCCAGGGGATTCACCCGCTTGCTGCCTTGATGCAACTTGAATGATATTGCGTATGTTTATTAGCACCCCGTTGAGAACGGCCTTAGTGTAATGATTTTGTCAGATGACGGAAAGCGCTTACGGCTCCGGCGGCGCAAACCATGCGGATTTAAAATCGAACCAGCCGAGGGTATTCATCCTCACGCCGCGCATACTGCGCTGACCCTGAATCATCAGCCAGTGGTGGATCAGCGGCACGATATGTTGCCCGGCCAGCAGCCGCTGGCTCCAGGTGGCCGGATTAAACTCTCCTGCTCGCCAGCGGCAGGCGTCTGCCTGCCAGTCGATGGGAATGCAGCGCTGAATCAGCGGGACTTCGTACAGATAGGCGAAGAGCGAAAATTCGATCGGTAAGGTGAAGTTCACGCTGTTGAGCCAGATATCGCTGACCACCTCGCCGCGATGCCAGGCATCGTACTCCAGCTCCTGGATCTCCAGCTTTACCTGATGCGCCGCCAGCAGGTCGCGCATGATCCCGCCGATCACCCGATGTTCGACGTGATCGCGGTAGTAGGTAAGGGTGACTGTCTCCAGCCCCGCCGGCTTCTCGCAGGCGTGGTTGCTGGCATGATGCCAGCGCGGCAGCAGGCCGTAGGCGGGAAACCAGTTGCCCTGGTAGTGTTCGCCTGCATGGTAGAGCAGGTTGGCGGGCTGAAACAGATAGCTTAGCCAGCGGCGCACCGCGTCGTTGGCCCCCAGCGGGCTTCGCGAGTCGAACAGCAGGTAATAGCAGCCCTCTTCCAGGCGACTCTCTACCGCTTTTTCGCTTTCGGTATTGCCCTGCAGCGTCAGGCCGCCGTTGGGCTCTTCGCTAATCTCCGGCAGCACCCAGACGTTCACCTCATCGATCAGCGCCCGGTAGCCAAAATAGTCCTCAAAGGCATGGATCTTGAGCTGATTCTGGTTGTTACGCACCACGGCATAGGGGCCGGTGCCGACCGGCATGGAGGAAAAGTGGTTCATGGTCTGCCACTCCTGCGGCAGCACCATCGCCGGCACCTGCCCCAGCAGCCAGGGCAGCCAGCGGTCGGGCTGGCGCAGATGAATATCCAGGGTCCAGGCGGTGGGCGATTCGATGCGTTCGATATGTGAATAGAGCGGCAGGGCATTGCTGCGCTGCAGAGAGGCGATCACATCCGCCATCTCCAGCTCACGGCCATGGTGAAAATGGATGCCGGGACGGAGGAAAAAGCGCCAGTGGGTGGGGGTCAGCTGCTGCCAGTGGTGGGCAATATCGGCTTCCAGTTCCCCATTTTCCTCATTTACCCGCGTCAGGGCGCTGAATATTTGCCGGGCAATATGCGTTTCCGAACGCCGCAGCGCGCTACCTGGCAGCAAATTCTTCATCGGACGATAGTAGAGCACGCGCAGGATGTGCCGCCCCTGGCGGAAGCTGCGGCCGAGATGCGAGACCAGCATCTGGCGGACGGCAGCCTTATCGCCGACCAACTGCACCAGCTGATCGATGCGATCCTGCTCAAGGAGATCTTCGGCACGTTGCTGCTGCAGGGCGAGGCCGGTATAGAGAAAGGTTAGCCGCGAACGCTTGCCGCGGCCTGCCTCCGCTTCCCAGGTCAGCCAGCCGCGGGACTCCATCATATTGAGCAGGGTGCGCATATGGCGGCGCGAGCAGCTCAGCATTTCCGCCAGCTCGTTAAGGGTGGTCTCCTGCGACTTGCCGTCGCAGCACTGCCATAGGCGAATGAACTGTTGTTGCAGACGGCCGGAAGACATAAAAGGGGAACTCCTGCGCAAAACTCAGCAATTTATTACTTCCTATATTAAGCCAATAATGAATCCCGATGAAGCGAGGAGGTGAATATGATGAGGTCTACCGCAAAATCGTTCTACCAACGCTACTTTTCTGCGACGCAGGAAGCGTCCTGGCTGGCCCGCCTGATGGCAGGACGACAGCAGGAAATTCTGGGGGAACTGATGCAGTGGGGAGTGACGTCAACGACCTCTGATCATTGACTTGCAGACATCATGTGTGACTGAGTATTGGTGTTATACTCGTCGTTTTTCAAACTGCAGGTGCGCTGTCGATGCTTCCTGGGCCGTATGTTCTGGCTGCGTGATTCGCCTCTACGGGACTCACCTTTTCAGGGCCAGCGCGAGCGCGGCGCAAAATGGTTAACCGTTTTGTCCTGCAGCATGAAATCCATAGAGTATAGAATCACCCGCCAGCAGAAAGCCTCTGCTGGCTTTTTTCGTTTTCTTCGCGTGTGTTAAGGACATTCCATGCTGTGGTTGATGACGATGGGACGACGGCTTAACGGCGTCTATGCCGCCTTTATGCTGGTTGCTTTTATGATGGGCGTGGCGGGCGCGTTGCAGGCGCCGACGTTGAGTTTGTTTCTCAGCCGCGAAGTGGGGGCGCAACCGTTCTGGGTGGGCCTGTTCTATACCGTAAACGCCATCGCCGGGATCCTGGTTAGCCTGTGGCTGGCCAAGCGCTCCGATAGCCGCGGCGACCGGCGGCGGTTGATTATGTTCTGCTGTCTGATGGCGGTGGGTAATGCGCTGCTGTTTGCCTTCAACCGCCACTATCTGACGCTGATCACCTGCGGCGTGATGCTGGCATCCATTGCCAACGCGGCCATGCCGCAGCTCTTCGCGCTGGCGCGGGAGTACGCTGACAGCTCGGCGCGGGAAGTGGTGATGTTCAGCTCGGTCATGCGCGCCCAGCTGTCGCTGGCTTGGGTGATTGGCCCGCCGCTGGCCTTTATGCTGGCGCTCAACTATGGCTTCACCACCATGTTCTCCATTGCGGCGGGCATTTTTGTCATTAGCCTCGCTCTGATTGCCATCAAACTGCCTTCGGTTCCGCGTGTGGAACAGCCCTCGGAGGAGGCGGCGGCGCTAGCGCAGGCCGGCGGCTGGCAGGACAAGAACGTGCGTATGCTGTTTATCGCCTCCACCCTGATGTGGACCTGCAACACCATGTACATCATTGATATGCCGCTGTGGATCAGCAGCGATCTCGGGCTTCCCGACAGCCTGGCCGGGATCCTGATGGGCACTGCCGCCGGGCTGGAGATACCGGCGATGATCCTCGCCGGCTACTACGTAAAGCGCTTTGGCAAACGTAAAATGATGGTGGCGGCGGTGGCCGCCGGCGTGCTGTTTTATGCCGGACTGATCCTGTTTCATGGTCGCACGGCGCTGCTGGCTCTGCAGCTGTTCAATGCCATCTTTATCGGCATTATCGCCGGGATAGGCATGCTGTGGTTCCAGGATTTAATGCCGGGACGGGCGGGAGCGGCGACCACCCTGTTCACCAACAGTATTTCCACCGGCGTGATCCTTGCCGGCGTGATGCAGGGGGCGCTGTCCCAGAGCTATGGTCACGCCAGCGTCTACTGGACGATCGCGGCCATTTCGCTGGTGACGCTGTTTTTAACCAGCAAGGTGAAGGATATCTGACTACTCGCCCCGGCATCGCCGGGGCGG
>NZ_GL882850.1:17876-62004 GCF_000195655.1 Klebsiella sp. MS 92-3 | reverse complement strand
GACCAGGCCTACTTGAGTTCGATACGCTTAATGTCGCCAATGATAAAAATGTAGGCAATCACCCCAATCAGCGCCGTCAGGCCGACGTAGATCAGCGCGTAAAAGAAATTACCCGTGGCGGAAATAATCACACCAATTATCAGTGGTGCGATAATCGAGGCCATATTGGCACAGAAATTAAATATGCCGCCGGTGAGGCCTGCCATATTTTCCGGGGCAATATCAGAAATTAAGGTCCAGCCCAGACCGACCATCCCCTGGCCAAAAAAAGCCACCGACATGATAATAATTACGGTGCTATTGGCGCTTACCCAATTCGCCGCGATAATACAGCTGGACAGCAATAAACCGGAAATTATTGGTAACTTTCGACTGATGTTGACGGAGCCGGTTCGCTTCAACAACCGGTCGGAGATCCAGCCGCCGAAGAGGATGCCAATCGCGGCGGCAAGGAAGGGCCAGGTGGCGAAGAAGCCGACGTGCAGCCATGGAAGATGGCGCTCGTTGGCGAGGTAGCTGGGAAACCACGTCAGGAAAAAGACCAGTGTGGTGTTGCCGGCGAACTGACCCAGGCTGGCGCCGAGGATCTGGCGACAGCCCAGCAGGCGTCTGGCGTCACGCCAGTTAAATGGAACGTTCTGGATTTTATTGTTAATGCCGTTTGCGCCGATATACTCCAGCTCCGCTTGATTAGCCGTGCGCGATTCATGCGGTTCATGATAAAAACGCCACCACACTAAAGTAAATAAAATACCTAATCCGCCGGTGAGGAAAAAAAGCGTTCTCCAGCCATGATGTTCGAGAATTAAAAATAACAGCGGCGAGAAAGCGGCCAGTCCTATATATTCACCAACTGTATATGTTGCCGTTGCCCGCGCGCGCTCATGCTGAGGGAACCAGGTGCTGACGATGCGGCTGTTGGCCGGAAAGCAGGGCGCTTCGCTGACGCCGAGTCCCAGGCGCAGAAGCAGCAGGGATTTTAGGCCGAGGGTGAAACTTTGCAGCAGGGTAAACAGCGACCAGAAGAAAATTGACAGGGCATAGGTCAGTTTGTTGCCAAAGCGGTCTAAAAACATCCCGCCGGGGATCTGCGCCAGCGCATAAGTCCAGGCGAAGGCGGAGAAGATGATGCCCATCATCGCCGGATCGATATGGATTTCTTTGCTTAACTGTGGCGCTACAATACCCAGGATGGTACGGTCGAGATAATTGATCATCGTTCCGACGGAAAGTAGCAGCAGAATAACTATCCGTACGCGGCTTCTTTTTTTCGCCCCCGATGTGGAAGTGAGGACTTCCTGAGAGTTTGACATACTCATAGCGAGTTCCTTTAAAGTTTAAAATATTTTTGCATATATTCTAATATGCAAAAATATCTCCAGGAGCTATAGGTAGTATCTATGAATGGCAATGCCTTGCGGCACATTCATGCCCTTCGTCAAATAATATTTGATGTAACGCCGATATTTACCCGTTCATGCGCATTATTGGTGGCTTGCATGGTATATTAGCGTCAGTGCATTTATTCTTATATTATACGGGTAAAAATAATGAACCTAAAGCAACTTTATTATTTTAAACGTCTGTCTGAAACTGAGCATTACACCGAAGCCGCCTCCAGTCTGTGCATCACCCAGCCCTCGCTAAGCCACGCGATATCGGAGCTGGAGAAGGAGTTAGGGGTCGCGCTATTCGCCAGACAGGGGCGGAACGTAAAAATTACCCAAAACGGCAAGCGTTTTTTGCCGTATGTTGAAGATGCGCTGGCCTCGCTGGAGAACGGACGCATGATATTGCAAAAAAATGGCGCTGAGAATAAAGAGAATATTCGCATCGCCTTTATTTACACGATGGGGGAGTATGTTGTTCCACAGTTAATTAATAAATATTCTCTTTCACCTGAATGTCACAATGTGACTTTTTCTTTTACTCAAGGGACATCGCTGACGCTGTTGCAGGAGCTGAAGGCCGGAAAAGTCGATCTGGCGATCTGCTCTTATATTGCCGATGAACCCGATATCGATTTTATTCCGGTGATCCAGCAGGAACTGGTGGTGGTCACGGCAAAGGATCATCCGCTGGCCCGGCTATATGAACATGAAGTCGATCTGGTGGAGACGATTCATTATCCGTATATCTATTTTTCAGAAAATAGCGGCTTACGTCCGTTTATCGATAATGTATTTATGCAGCAAAAGCTGGTGCCGGAGATCGCCTGCTATGTGGATGAGGATACGGCGATGGCCGGGCTGGTGAGTATTGACTACGGGATCGCGATTATGCCGCGCATCACCGCGCTCTCCTATTACAACGTCCATATCCTGAAGATTAAAAACACCATCCCCCCCCGCTATATCTATCTGGCGACCATGAAAGACAAGGGGCTCTCTCCGGCGCTGGAGTCATTTAAAAATGTGGTTATCCACGATAGCCAGAAGATCTGTTAACGGATGGCCCGGATGTGACCTCCGGGCCATCCGGATATCAGGAGAGAATATCCATCACTTCACGCAGCTTAGCGATGGCGATCTGCCCCGGCGCGGAGGCCTGACCAACGGTACCGAAGGTCATCGCCGAACCGAACAAGCGCCCGGTGACCCGGCTAACGCCACCGGATTTGCCCATCGACATGGTGATCAGCGGACGCGTCGCATACTTCTCTTTCATGGTCAGCGTGGCGGCCAGCAGGGTCAGAACATCCTGCGGCGACTGCGGCATCACCGCGATCTTCGGCAGATCGGCCCCCAGATCCTGCATGCGGCGCAGGCGATAGATAATATCTTCCTGAGCGGGGGTCTTATGGAAATCATGATTACTCATGATCACCTTGACGCCCGCGGCATGCGCATCGTCAACCAGCGCGCGGATCTGCGCTTCATCATTGAACAGTTCGATATCGATAACATCAACCAGTCCACTGCGTGCGGCCTCGCGGTTGAGCGCAAAATAGGCTTCGTCGCTGAGCTCGGTTTCGCCACCTTCTTTCTTACTGCGGAAGGTAAACAGCAGCGGAAGCGCTTTCAGCGCGCCACGGATTTCCGCCAGCGCGGCCATCACCTGGGCCATCTCTCTGACCTGGGCAAAGTGGTCAACGCGCCATTCGATAATATCGGCGCCGGCATCGACCAGGCCGTGGGCGTTACCCAGTATCTCATCCAGGGTTTTACCGATCAGCGGTACACAAATGAGGGTTTCCCCTTCCTGGAAGGTGATGTTCTTTACGGTTACTGCATTTGTCATGTAGGTATCCATTATTTTTCGCGTTGTACTTCAGGCGGTGACTGCGGTGCGTGACACTTTTTGCGCCGCCCGAGCCTGCAGTTGACGATAGCCGATGTACAGGGCGATCACAAAGCCGATAACGGCGATCAGAAAATCAAACCACATAATGCTGGCAATACTGATCTGCGAAAGCTTTGCGGTGATCAACGGGATCGTGAAGCTGGCGATACTGCCGGCGGTGTAGAAGATGCCGGTTGCTTTGCCTTTTCCGTTCGGGAAGCTCATCGCCATGATTGTCGCACCCAGCTGCAGCACTCCGCCAGCGGCGGCAAAGCCGATGACAAAAGCAAAGCCGGTCACCATCATCGGCGTCGGGAACAGGCACACCAGCAGCAGCGAAATCATCGACAGGCCAGTATAAATAATCATCGCAATGGCCGAGCTAAACACCTCTTTGACGAAGGCGGCAGTTACAAAGACGCAGACCAGCGAGCCGACGGTATAGATGCTAAGCAGTTTAATCGCCGAGGCATAGGGCAGGCCGACGACGAACTGGCCGTACTGCGCCAGCCATTGGCTGACCAGATAGAAGGTCGCCATGCCGATATAACCGTACAGGGTGAAGATCACCATATCCAGCTTATTAGCCTGTGGCCGGACGGCTGTTTCCGCCTGTGCCGTAGGGGCTTCCTCTTTTTTCGCCGCCTGGCTGTCAGGGAACGGCATTTTAAGCAGATAAATCCCGCTCAGTACAAAGAGCGCTGCCGCAATCACGAACGACCAGCCGAACCACAGATTTGCCCATATCAGGAAGCTGATAATGAACGGCAACAGGAACTGCCCTGCAGAGACGAAGGCTTTGATCAGCACGTTGGCCCGGCTGGCAGAGTGCGGGAAAGATTCCATCAGCGCCGGATAGGTACCGGAGTCGAGGAAGCTGTTCGCCAGGCCCGCCATAATGCCGAACACGTAAGCCAGATAGATATTTTTGGTCAGCAGGATGCCGACGAAAAAGATCAGGTAACTCAGGATCCCAAGATAGATAAAGGGCTTGCGACCGAAGCGATCCGACAGGAAGCCGGTCACGATGGTTGCCAGTTTGCCGATACCTAACGAGGAGATCACCACCGATACGCCAGCCGCGTCCGTTCCCCACTGTTCCTGAAGATGGGCCATGTTGAGGGTGATTAACAGCACCCCCATACCGTGGATCAGGTAGTTGAGGTACAGCCCTGCCGCAGTAGGGATGTATTTATTTTTCATCATTCGCCTCTTAGAACAGAATGCTCTTGATGTAATCAACCGGCATCTGTTTGCCCGTCCAGATTTCGAACGCGCGCGCGCCTTGCCACAGCATCATCCCCAGGCCGTTCAGCGTGCGGCAGCCTTTTTTCTCGGCCACTTCCAGCAGGTGGGTTTTGCGCGGGTTGTAGACGACGTCGGAGACGATCAGGTCCGGACGCAGGAAGCTGTCGTCAGGTAGCAGCATCTGGCCTTCGAACGGCTTCATGCCGACCCCGGTGGCATTGGTCAGGATCACGCTGCTGTCAATTTCGGCGCGCAGCTTGTCATGATCGTCGAGATCGAACAGATGGATCTCGCAGTCGGTGTTGTGGCGGATCTTGGCCACGGTTTCTTCTGCGTTAGCGAAGAATTTATCGCGACGGTTAAAGATGGAGATCGCCTTCACGCCATCCAGTGCTGCCTGGACGCAGAGCGCCGTTGCCGCGCCGCCGGCGCCGAGTACGGTCATCTTCTTGCCGATGATATCGATACCGGCTTCGCTAAGGGCGCGCATGTAGCCGGTGCCATCGGTGATATGTCCGGTCAGTACGCCGTCGTCGTTGACCACGGTATTGACCGCCCCGACCAGCTGTGCCGCCGGCGACAGTTTATCGAGATACTGGCAAATCTCGGTTTTGTTCGGCATAGAGACGTTAAAGCCGCGCAGCTTCATCGCCCGGAAGCCCTGCACCACGTCTTTTAGCTCCTGGTTACCGACTTCAAAAGCGAGATAGACGTAGTCCAGCCCGAGATGGGCGAAAGCCTCGTTGTGCATGGTGGGCGACATGCTGTGACGAATCGGGGTGGCGATCAGGCCAATCAGCTCAGTGTGTCCAGTAATACGTTCTGCCATGACAAAAATCCTCAATAAGTTAGAAAGGGAATTCGTTGTGCTTCGCGGCTGCCCAGCGCACCCATGTCTTCCAGTGCATCCAGTACGTTGCGGCCTTCGCGGACGCCATCGATAATGCGTCGCGCCATCACGCTGTCGCCGATGTTCATGATTTTGACGTTATTGGCATTGGCCCAGCGCTCGATCTCGTCGAGACCCGTCCGGTTGGCGCGCATCCCCAGACAGACAAAGCCGTAGTCGAAGGGAATATCGAAGGTTTGCTGTGTATTTTTCACCTGGAAATGGTCGGCAGCGACCGCCATCAGTTGGGTATTCATGTGCTGTTCGACCTGGTGCTCGTCGAGCATGGTCAACATGGCATTTTTGGTAATGATGTCGAGATCGCGGCCGGCGGCGTCCTGCATCTCGATTAGCACCGCCTGTGCGCCGCGAGCGGTAAAGTATTCGATAACGTCAAGGCCAACGGCGCCGGCGCCGACTACGGCGATGCGTTTGCCCTTGATATCGGTAAATTTCGCCAGATTGTCGATCATGCCGGTAATGGAAAAGATCTTGCCGTTCTCGACGTCAATGTTTTCCCGCAAGCCTTCAATGGGCGGCAGCAGCGGCGTTGAGCCGGTGGCGTTGACAATCAGATGCGGACGCAGGGCGGAAACTGAAGCCACGTCGGCCCGCTTGCCGATCTGCAGCATCAGGTTGTCCAGCGAGGCGATACGATTTTTCATAAACTGCGGGAAATCAGCGATGCGTTTTTTCTCCGGCAGGCGGGAGATTTCGCTGGCGAGGCCGCCGACGTGGTTTTTCGCTTCCAGCAGCCAGGTATGGCAACCAACTTCCGCCGCGGTGCAGGCGGCTTCCATCCCGGCGGTGCCGGCGCCGATGACCACCACGTTAGTGTCGCGATTCACGCGCCGCATTTTATAGGCGTCACCGTGAATAATATCCGGGTTAATCGAACAGCGCAGCGGGCGCGAGCGGGCGATGCGATGGTCGGCGCAGCCGATGTTGCAGGAGATACATTTGCGCATCAGACGCTCTTTTCCGCCTTGCACTTTCTGCACCCACTCCGGCTCGGCAATCAGACCGCGGCCAATGGCGATAAGATCGGCATCGCCGCTGGCGAGGATATCTTCGGCTACCTGCGGAGTGCGAATATTGCCGGCGATGACCGTGGGTTTATGGAATTTATCGCGCACCGCGCGGGAGAGATAGCGCTTCCAGCCATCCTCCAGCGACATCTGATCGATTTGCAGATTCAGGTTGTCGTTCTGCGCCGCAGAGACGTTGATGATATCGACCTTCTCCTGGCAGAGCTCAAGAATACGCAGGGAATCTTCGAGGGTATTGCCGCCCTTGAGGAAGTCGTCGGCGCTGATGCGCAGACTGACCGGAAAACGCGGCCCCACGCAGGCGCGAACCTTATCGACAATCAGACTCAGTATCCGAGTGCGATTTTCGATGCTGCCGCCAAATTCATCAGTGCGCTTATTAAACAGCGGCGATAAAAACTGGCTAATTAAATAGGAGTGACCGGCATGAATTTCGACGCAGTCAAAACCTGCGCGCCGAACGCGCTCCGCGGCGTCACCAAATTTCTCTACCGCATGATAAATTTCCTCATGGGTCATCGGACGCGGAATATTACCGTGCTTCTTCGACGGCGTTGTAGAAGAGGAGAGCGGCGTCTGGCCTTCCAGTCGGTAGGCATAAGCGGAAGCGCCGGCATGATTTAACTGAATGGATACGCAGGCGCCATGTTTATGCAGGGTCTCGGTTAATTTAAACAGCCGTGGAATATATTGATCGTTATCGATGCGCAGTTGGGTGGTGCCGTTGGAGGCGAAGGGGAAATCTATACAAATATTTTCGATGGTGATAAGCCCGGTGCCGCCTTTGGCCCGCAGTTCGTAGTATTCCAGCTGTTCCTGCGACACCTCGCCATTGAGCGTGGCCATATTGGTGCCCATAGGGGGCATAATAATGCGGTTTTTTAACGTCATACCGTTGATGGTCAACGGACTGAAAAGGTGCGGATAGTGGCTCATCTCTTCTCTCCACAGGAGGCCGGGAGGCCGATATGCGGGGCCCAGGCGTGTCCTTAGTTAATATTTCTCTGTGGCAAAAGATAACGAGGGGAAAAATCGAAAAATAATGCTTTTTTTTGTGCATAGCCATAGGGGTTCTCTATGAGATTAACGCTTTCTTCACATTCTTATATTTTTATATTAAACACTCGTGCCTTATTTTTACTTGCAGTGCAGGGAAAATACATAAACAGTGCTGGAGAAGGGGAGGAAAGCGGAATAATTCTTCTTTAGGCGGTAGGGCAGGGTGGCGGTAAGGTCTGACAATCAGCAAATTAAAATTAGTTTTTGTGCGTGAGATCGCAATTTTCTCCGCAATAAAATAAAAAGCCCGATCAAATGACCGGGCCCAAAGGTTAATTCATAAACGCCGGCAGCTTGCGTTCATAGTCGGAGATCGCCGCTTCATGCTGCAGCGTCAGGCCGATGCTATCCAGGCCGTTGAGCATGCAGTGGCGGCGGAAATCGTCGATCTTAAAGCTGTAGGTTTTATCCCCGGCTTTAACTACCTGCGCTTCCAGATCCACTTCAAACGTAATGCCCGGGTTGGCCTGCACCAGCTTGAACAGCTCATCGACCTGCTCGTCGCTCAGGGTCACCGGCAGCAGCTGGTTATTGAAGCTGTTGCCGTAAAAGATATCGGCAAAGCTCGGGGCGATAACGACCTTAAAGCCGTAATCGGTCAGCGCCCACGGCGCGTGCTCGCGCGAGGAGCCGCAGCCGAAGTTTTCCCGCGCCAGCAGTATCGATGCCCCCTGGTACTCAGGAAAATTCAGCACGAACTCCGGGTTCGGCTGTTGACCTTTATCGTCGAGAAAGCGCCAGTCGTTAAACAGGTGCGCGCCAAAGCCGGTGCGGGTGACCTTCTGCAAAAATTGCTTAGGGATGATCGCGTCGGTATCGACGTTTGCAGCATCCAGCGGAACCACCAGGCCGGTATGTTGGGTAAATTTCTCTGCCATGATGGTCTCCTTACTTCAGATTACGGATATCGGCGAAATGGCCGGTAACGGCTGCCGCCGCGGCCATTGCCGGGCTCACCAGGTGCGTGCGTCCGCCGCGGCCCTGACGGCCTTCAAAGTTACGGTTGCTGGTTGAGGCACAGCGTTCGCCCGGATTCAGGCGATCATTATTCATTGCCAGACACATAGAGCAACCAGGTAAGCGCCACTCAAAGCCGGCTTCGATAAAGATCTTATCCAGACCTTCCGCTTCCGCCTGCGCTTTCACCGGACCAGAACCCGGCACCACCAGCGCCTGGACGCCCGGCGCCACTTTACGCCCTTTAGCGATTTCCGCCGCGGCGCGTAAATCTTCGATGCGCGAGTTGGTGCAGGAGCCGATAAACACTTTATCGATAGCGACTTCCGTCAGCGGGATCCCGGATTTCAGCCCCATATAGGCCAGCGCTTTTTCGGCGCTGGCGCGTTCCACCGGATCGTTGAACGACGCTGGATCGGGGATGTTATCCGTCACCGAGATCACCTGGCCCGGGTTGGTGCCCCAGGTCACCTGCGGGGCAATTTCCGCCGCCTGCAGCGTCACCACGGTATCAAACGTCGCGCCGTCGTCGGTTTTCAGGGTTTTCCAGTACGCTACGGCATCGTCAAAATCTTTGCCTTTCGGCGCATGCAGACGGCCGCGTACGTAATTGAAGGTGGTTTCGTCCGGCGCGACCAGGCCCGCTTTGGCGCCCATCTCGATCGCCATGTTGCACAGGGTCATACGCCCTTCCATGCTCAGATCGCGGATCGCTTCGCCGCAGAACTCAACCACATGGCCGGTGCCGCCGGCGCTACCGGTTTTACCAATGATGGCCAGCACGATATCTTTGGCGGTAATGCCCGGCGCCGCTTTGCCCTGGACTTCGATTTTCATGGTCTTCGCGCGGCCCTGTTTCAGGGTCTGGGTTGCCAGAACATGCTCCACTTCGGAGGTGCCGATACCGAACGCCAGCGCACCGAACGCGCCGTGGGTGGCGGTATGGGAGTCACCGCACACGATCGTCATCCCCGGCAGGGTAACCCCTTGTTCCGGGCCCATGACGTGGACGATGCCCTGATACGGGTGGTTCAGGTCGTACAGTTCAACGCCGAACTCTTTACAGTTCTTAATCAGCTCCTGCATCTGAATGCGGGCCATCTCACCGGACGCGTTAATGTCTTTGGTCTGCGTCGAGACGTTATGATCCATGGTAGCGAAGGTTTTACCCGGCTGGCGCACCTGGCGGCCATGGGCGCGCAGACCGTCAAACGCCTGCGGAGAGGTGACTTCGTGCACCAGATGGCGGTCGATATACAGCAGCGGGGTTTCGTTCTGCGCCTCATACACTACGTGCGCATCAAATAATTTTTCGTATAACGTCTTCGCCATGATTACACCCCTTCTGCGACATAGCGGGCAATAATATCGCCCATTTCATCAGTGCTGACCGCCGCCGTGCCGCGCGCTAAGTCGCCGGTTCGAACCCCTTCTTCTAAGGCGCGGTTGATCGCGTTTTCAATGGCGGTCGCCGCTTCGTCAGCGTCGAGGCTGTAGCGCAGCAGCAGAGCCAGGGAGAGGATCTGCGCGATCGGGTTGGCGATATTTTTGCCGGCGATATCCGGTGCGGAACCGCCCGCCGGCTCGTACAGGCCAAAACCTTGTTCATTGAGGCTGGCGGACGGCAGCATACCCATCGAGCCGGTGATCATCGCGCACTCGTCGGAGAGGATGTCGCCAAACAGGTTGGAGCACAGCAGCACGTCGAACTGGGACGGATCTTTAATCAGCTGCATGGTGGCGTTATCGATATACATATGCGCCAGCTCAACGTCCGGATACTCCTTGCCGATCTCGCTGACGATTTCGCGCCACAGGATGGAGGACTGCAGAACGTTGGCCTTATCGATGGAAGTCACTTTGTGACGACGCTTGCGGGCGGATTCAAAAGCGATGCGCGCGATACGCTCGATCTCAAAGCGGTGATACACCTCGGTATCAAAGGCTTTCTCATGCTGACCGCTGCCTTCGCGGCCTTTCGGCTGGCCGAAGTAGATGCCGCCGGTCAGTTCGCGTACGCAGAGAATGTCGAAGCCGTTAGCAGCGATGTCGGCGCGCAGCGGGCAGAACTCTTCCAGCCCCTGATACAGTTTGGCCGGGCGCAGGTTGCTGAACAGTTTAAAGTGTTTACGCAGCGGCAGCAGCGCGCCACGCTCTGGTTGTTCCGCCGGCGGCAGGTGCTCCCATTTCGGACCGCCAACGGAGCCGAACAGGATCGCATCCGCCTGCTCGCATCCGGCGACGGTCGCCTGCGGCAGGGGAGTTCCCTGACGGTCGATGGCCGCCCCGCCAACGTCATACTGGCTGGTGGTAATGTGCATGGCAAAACGTTGGCGTACGGCTTCCAGTACTTTCATCGCCTGGTTCATCACTTCCGGGCCAATGCCATCACCCGGCAAAACGGCAATATGGTAATTCTTCGACATTACACGGTTTCCTTATTGTTCTCTTTATTCTGAGCTTTGCGTTGCAATTCTTTTTCGACTTCGGCGGCGCGCCAGATGTTGTTCAGCACGTGAACCATCGCTTTGGCTGACGACTCTACGATATCCGTTGCCAGACCAACGCCATGGAAGCGGCGGCCATTGTAGTCAACGACGATATCCACCTGGCCCAGGGCGTCTTTGCCGTGGCCTTTCGCGCTTAAGCCATACTTCACTAATTCAATGTTGTAGTCGGTGACGCGATTAATCGCCTGGTAGATAGCATCGACCGGACCGTTGCCGTTGGCGGCTTCGGTTTTGATCTCATCCCCGCAGACCAGTTTGATCGAGGCGGTGGCGATATCGCTGGATCCGGATTGGACGTTGAAGTAATCCAGGCGGAAATGCTCTGGCTCTTCCTGCTGCTTGTTGATAAAGGCCAGCGCTTCCAGATCGTAATCGAAGACCTGGCCTTTTTTGTCCGCCAGCTTCAGGAATGCGTCGTACAGATGATCCAGGTTGTAATCGCTCTCCTGGTAGCCCATCTCTTCCATCCGGTGTTTCACCGCCGCGCGGCCGGAGCGGGAAGTCAGGTTCAGTTGCACCTGGTTCAGGCCGATAGATTCCGGGGTCATGATCTCGTAGTTTTCGCGGTTCTTCAGCACGCCGTCCTGGTGAATGCCGGAGGAGTGGGCGAAGGCGCCGGTGCCGACGATGGCCTTGTTCGCCGGGATCGGCATATTGCAGATCTGGCTGACGGTCTGGCTGGTGCGCCAGATTTCATGATGATTAATGTTGGTGTGCACGTTCATGATGTCTTTACGCACTTTGATCGCCATGATCACTTCTTCCAGCGCGCAGTTGCCGGCGCGTTCGCCGATACCGTTCATCGCACCTTCTACCTGGCGCGCACCGGCGTGGACCGCGGCGAGGGCGTTACCGACAGCGATGCCCAGATCATCATGGGTGTGGACGGAAATAATTGCTTTGTCGATATTCGGCACGCGATCATACAGGCCGCTGATGATGTTGGCATATTCGAACGGCATGGTATAGCCGACGGTATCCGGGATATTAATGGTGGTGGCGCCGGCGTTGATCGCCGCTTCCACGACGCGAGCCAGATCGGCAATCGGCGTACGGCCGGCGTCTTCACAGGAGAACTCAACGTCGTCAGTGTAGTTGCGTGCCCGCTTCACCATATAGATTGCGCGCTCAATAACCTCATCCAGCGTACTGCGCAGTTTGGTGGCGATATGCATCGGCGAGGTGGCAATAAAGGTATGAATACGGAAAGCCTCGGCCACTTTTAACGATTCCGCCGCCACGTCGATATCTTTCTCAACGCAGCGCGCCAGGGCGCACACGCGGCTGTTTTTAATGGTGCGCGCGATGGTTTGCACCGATTCAAAATCGCCCGGCGAGGATACCGGGAAACCGACTTCCATTACGTCGACCCCCATTCGCTCAAGGGCCAGTGCGATCTGCAGCTTCTCTTTGACACTCAGGCTTGCCTGTAACGCTTGTTCGCCATCACGTAAGGTCGTATCGAAAATAATGACTTGCTGGCTCATGGTTTGGATCCTTAGTCTGTGTCCTGGCGCCTTGTTGACGAGCATAAAAAAACCCGCGCCAAGGCGCGGGTTTTATAGTCTTGCTGGAAGATGACTTAACGCTGAACGTCGCCCAACAGCCTACCGCGCAAATGGCATGCGTTTAGTAGTAGTAGGCTGGTGATACGAGCGGTGCGAATCATTGCGTCAAACTCCAGATGAAATCGTTATGCTTTTAGAGTTACTGGATAGCCGTTTTAAAGTCAACCCCTGGCATGGAAAAAGCGTTTTGGGCTGACTAAATGAATTAGCAAAATGTGCTGATGTAAGCCCCATTTTGCCGAAGATCCTATTTTGGACCGAAGGCGGTTTATCCCCATTTGTTTCATTTGAAAAAGTGCTTTGCATTCAAGGCATCGTCGAACAGGTGTCGCCAATGAAGGGACAAAAAACGGTATCTGGATGAAAATATTAAATTTATTTTCCCTGTGAATGTATTCGAACGCTAGCGGATTATTTTTCAATGATAAAGGCTTGTTAATTTTATGGAGGGAAAAATAAAATACTTTATTATTGCTTAAGTTACAGTTAACTCGTGGTGCTGTTTTTATTTTTATGGATTATGGTTACACTTATCATCATTAAGTAATCAGTATGGTTTGAGCGGCTCAGTTTTTTGATCAGGACCGTTTCTTCACTGCCACTCATAGCCTTGATATATTCCTAAAAATTTCTTTTGCTATTTTGTAAATGTCATTTGCATGGTAAATGATATTTTCGGCGCTAATTATAGCGGTTTAGTGAAGGGAATTCATCGTGACGGCGGAATTAGATATGTTAATTGAAACTCCAGAATATAAATCAGCCCCCGGACAGGAAGTCGTTAAACCTCAACTACGGATGGTTGATCTCAATCTGCTTACCGTTTTTGATGCGGTTATGCAAGAGCAGAATATTACTCGTGCCGCCCATACGCTCGGCATGTCACAACCCGCGGTGAGCAATGCGGTTTCACGACTGAAAGTGATGTTTAATGATGAGCTTTTTGTGCGCTATGGCCGCGGTATTCAGCCGACGGCGCGCGCCTATCAGCTGTTTGGCTCGGTACGCCAGGCGCTGCAGCTGGTCCAAAACGAATTGCCAGGCTCCGGTTTTGAACCACTGAGCAGTGAGCGCGTGTTCCATCTGTGCGTCTGCAGCCCGCTGGATAACATCCTGACGTCGGTTATTTTTAATAAAGTTGCAGAGATAGCACCCAATATTCATTTAGTCTTTAAGTCTGCGCTGAATCAAAATACGGAACATCAGCTACGTTATCAGGAAACAGAATTCGTAATCGGTTATGAAGAGTTCCGTCGCCCTGAGTTTGCCTGCGTTCCGTTATTTAAAGACGAAATGGTCCTGGTCGCCAGTCGCAACCATCCGCGTATTTCCGGGCCGATGATGGAGGCGGATATTTATCGCGAGGAGCATGCCGCCGTTGCTCTCGACCGGTATGCCTCATTTAGTTTGCCGTGGTATGACACGGCCGATAAACAAGCGCGTATCGCCTATCAGGGTAATGCGATGGTCAGCGTATTAAACGTAGTATCGCAAACCCAGATGGTGGCCATTGCCCCGCGCTGGCTGGCAGATGAATTTGCTGACAAGCTTGCCCTGCAAATATTACCTTTGCCGTTGAAGGTCAACAGTCGGACCTGCTATCTCTCCTGGCACGAAGCCGCTGGTCGTGATAAAGGCCACCAGTGGATGGAAGAGCTGTTGGTGGACATTTGCAAGCGCTGACCCAACGACGATAGATAGCAAAGGAGCTTCGGCTCCTTTTTTTATATGACATAAATCAAATAAAGCAGAATTTTATTCTGTTTACCTTGCGCGAGGGGTTCGTTGTGTTCGTGAAAAATGGATCTATTCCTGTTATCACCCTTTTTCGCCGAGTATTTACCATTCTCTTTTCTTATCTCTGAAGCAATTCACCATATTTTCCCCTCACCGCTTTCTTTTCTTCTTATTCAAGAAATAAGGCCTCAGCTGCGGCGAATTGCCTGCCTGCTGGCGAGCAGTTATGGTAGTGGCATGCAGTACATTCACCTCAATGCGGAGGACCACTCCTTCGCATCGTGCGAGCGCGCGGAAATTGAGTTCCGCTGTCGTAAAACAATAAGCCTGGAGGCAAACCATGGAGATGTTGTCAGGAGCCGAGATGGTCGTCCAATCGCTTGTCGATCAGGGCGTCAAGCAAGTATTCGGCTATCCCGGAGGCGCAGTCCTCGATATCTATGATGCGTTACATACCCTTGGCGGTATCGATCATGTGCTGGTTCGTCACGAGCAGGCGGCGGTGCATATGGCGGATGGCCTGGCGCGGGCGACCGGGGAGGTCGGCGTGGTGCTGGTGACCTCTGGGCCTGGGGCGACGAACGCCATCACTGGCATTGCGACAGCCTATATGGACTCTATTCCGTTGGTGATCCTCTCGGGGCAGGTAGCCACCTCGCTTATCGGCTACGATGCCTTCCAGGAGTGCGACATGGTGGGGATTTCCCGTCCGGTGGTGAAGCACAGTTTCCTGGTGAAGCAGACCGAAGATATTCCCGGCGTGCTGAAGAAAGCCTTCTGGCTGGCGGCCAGCGGTCGCCCCGGTCCGGTAGTGGTCGATCTGCCGAAGGATATTCTCAATCCGGCGAAGAAGCTGCCTTACGTCTGGCCGGACGCAGTGAGCATGCGCTCGTATAACCCAACCACCAGTGGCCATAAAGGGCAGATTAAACGCGCCCTGCAGACCCTGGTGGCCGCAAGTAAGCCGGTCGTCTACGTCGGCGGCGGGGCGATCAATGCGCATTGCGAACCTCAGCTGCGCGAGCTGGTGGAAAAACTGAAGCTGCCGGTGGCCTCATCCTTGATGGGACTTGGCGCTTTCCCGGCGACACACTCGCAGGCGCTGGGGATGCTGGGGATGCACGGCACCTATGAAGCCAACATGACCATGCACCACTCGGACGTGATTTTTGCCGTCGGCGTTCGCTTTGACGACCGGACCACCAATAACCTGGCCAAGTATTGTCCGAACGCGACGGTACTGCATATTGATATCGATCCGACTTCAATCTCGAAAACCGTGCCGGCAGATGTGCCGATCGTCGGCGATGCCCGGCTGGTGCTGGAGCAGATGCTGGAGCTGCTGGAGCAGGAGGAAGCGCAGCAGCCGCTGGACGACATTCGCGACTGGTGGCAACAGATCGAGCAGTGGCGTGCCCGTCATTGTCTGCGCTACGACGACCAGAGCGATAAAATCAAACCGCAGGCGGTAATTGAAACTATCTGGCGGCTGACCCAGGGCGATGCCTACGTCACTTCCGATGTGGGTCAGCATCAGATGTTCGCCGCCCTGTATTACCCCTTCGATAAACCGCGGCGCTGGATTAACTCCGGTGGTCTCGGCACAATGGGCTTTGGCCTACCGGCTGCGCTGGGGGTCAAAATGGCTCTGCCGGACGAAATGGTTGTCTGCGTGACCGGTGACGGCAGTATCCAGATGAACATTCAGGAACTCTCCACTGCGCTGCAGTATGAGCTGCCGGTCCTGGTGCTTAACCTCAACAACCGCTATCTCGGGATGGTGAAGCAGTGGCAGGATATGCTCTATTCCGGGCGTCACTCGCAGTCCTATATGGAATCGCTACCGGACTTTGTCCGTCTGGCGGAAGCCTATGGTCACGTCGGGATCCGCATCAGCGAGCCGCAGGAGCTGGAGACGAAGCTTGCTGAAGCTCTGGAGCAGGTGCGCCAGCGTCGGCTGGTGTTTGTCGATGTGACCGTCGACGGCAGTGAGCATGTGTACCCCATGCAGATCCGCGGCGGCGGCATGGATGAAATGTGGTTGAGCAAAACGGAGAGGACCTGATTATGCGCCGGATATTATCGGTATTACTGGAAAACGAATCGGGTGCATTGTCCCGCGTTATCGGCCTCTTTTCCCAGCGTGGCTATAATATAGAAAGCCTGACTGTCGCGCCGACGGACGATCCCACTCTCTCCAGAATGACCATTCAGACCGTGGGCGATGAAAAAGCGATTGAGCAGATTGAAAAGCAACTGCACAAGCTGGTGGATGTCCTGCGTGTCAGCGAGCTGGGGCAGGGGGCTCATGTTGAACGCGAAATTATGCTGGTGAAGGTTCAGGCCAGCGGCTATGGCCGTGAAGAAGTGAAGCGCAACACCGAAATCTTCCGCGGACAGATTATCGACGTGACGCCTTCTATCTATACCGTCCAGCTCGCCGGCACCAGCGATAAGCTGGATGCATTTCTGGCCTCGCTGCGCGATGTCGCTCGGATTGTGGAAGTGGCTCGCTCCGGCGTGGTCGGCCTGTCTCGCGGTGATAAAATCATGCGCTAAGGATCGGGAACTGCTGTAAAAATAGCCCGGCAGAGACTGTCGGGCTTTTTTTTTGCGAAATCAGTAGGAACTGTAAGCGAAAGCGGTTGCTGCGCTAACTATTCTGCGCTTAGATGTTATAAAAAGGATTCCATACCTGAATAATGGTTATGTTTGGCACTTCTTACCCAAGGGGCAATTGTGAAACTGGATGAAATCGCCCGGCTGGCCGGTGTTTCAAGAACCACCGCGAGCTATGTGATTAATGGCAAAGCGAAGCAGTACCGCGTAAGCGATAAAACGGTCGAAAAAGTGATGGCTGTGGTGCGAGAGCACAACTATCACCCAAATGCGGTCGCTGCTGGCCTGCGTGCAGGACGCACACGCTCTATCGGTCTGGTGATCCCGGATCTGGAAAACACCAGCTATACCCGGATTGCAAATTATCTCGAACGTCAGGCGCGTCAGCGCGGCTATCAGCTGCTGATTGCCTGCTCGGAGGATCAGCCCGATAACGAGATGCGCTGCATCGAGCATCTGCTGCAGCGCCAGGTGGACGCTATCATTGTCTCTACTTCGCTGCCGCCGGAACATCCATTTTATCAGCGCTGGGCTAACGACCCGTTTCCGATTGTCGCCCTCGACCGCGCCCTCGATCGCGAGCACTTCACCAGCGTGGTTGGCGCTGACCAGGATGACGCCGAGATGCTCGCAGCTGAGCTGCGGACGTTTCCTGGCGAAACGGTGCTCTATCTCGGCGCGCTGCCGGAGCTGTCGGTGAGCTTCCTGCGCGAACAGGGCTTCCGTAAAGCCTGGCAGGACGATCCGCGTGAGGTGCATTATCTCTATGCCAACAGCTATGAGCGCGAAGCGGCGGCCCAGCTGTTTGAGAAATGGCTTGAAACCCATCCGATGCCACAGGCGCTGTTTACCACCTCTTTCCCGCTGCTGCAGGGCGTAATGGATGTGACCTTGCGTCGCGAGGGTAAACTGCCCTCCGAGCTGGCGATCGCCACCTTCGGTGATAATGAGCTGCTCGATTTTCTGCAGTGTCCGGTACTGGCCGTGGCCCAGCGTCATCGCGATGTCGCTGAGCGGGTGCTGGAGATCGTCCTCGCCAGCCTCGACGAACCTCGCAAGCCGAAGCCGGGTCTTAGCCGTATTCGCCGTAATCTCTATCGTCGCGGTAGCCTGAATCGCCGCTAAGGGCGCCATATCGCCAGCGCCCAGGTATAAACCTGGCAGGCCTGACCGTAAGCAGGCCGCTGGCGATAAATCAGGCAATTGACGTGCAAAATGCAAAACTGAATATATTTCAGACAAATCCCTAAACTTCTTTACGCGTTATTTTATTTTATTCACTGACCATCGTTTTGTGACTCCAAATGGGGTACAAAAAATGACTGCGCGGACTTTAATTGTATTATTTTGTTACATTCATCAGGTTAATTGCTGAATTAACACTCATTTTGTACGCGCCACGCTTTCTTCCCCGTCATATCCCGCGCCTGGCCAGTCCCTCTGCCAGCAACAGGTACTGTTAACGGCCGGCATAATGGCCTAAAATGCCGCTCGCGTCGCAAACTGACACTTTATATTTTCCCGCCGAAGATATTCTGTTGTTTATAACTGTTACGAGTTTGTTGGTTATTTTCTTACACGTATTCATAACGTTAATTTGCCTCGCCTGTTGATGATTTTTTCATCAGGGCTAATGTCGGCTGTAAATAATGGGTTTTTGAGCTCCGTTGGCATCCGTGCTGGCTTGACAAGCTTTTCCTCCGCTCCGTAAACTCCTTCTGGTGGGAATTTGTGGGGTAAAGTGGCGAAAAGGGGTGAGGCTGGCATGTTCCGTGGAGCAACGTTAGTCAATCTCGACAGCAAAGGCCGCCTGGCCGTGCCAACGCGCTATCGTGAAGGGCTGATCGAGGACGCTGCCGGTCAATTGGTATGCACCATTGACATTCATCACCCGTGCCTGCTGCTTTATCCATTGCCTGAATGGGAAGTCATCGAGCAGAAATTGTCGCGTTTATCGAGCATGAATCCCGTTGAGCGGCGCGTACAGCGTTTGCTTTTGGGTCATGCCAGCGAATGTCAGATGGATAATGCCGGCCGCTTGCTGATTGCGCCGGTGTTACGGCAGCATGCCGGGCTGACAAAAGAAGTGATGCTGGTCGGGCAGTTTAATAAATTTGAACTGTGGGATGAAACGACCTGGTATCAACGGGTCAAGGAAGATATCGACGCTGAGCAGTCCGCGACCGGTGAACTGTCGGAGCGCCTGCAGGATTTGTCCTTATAAAAATGATGGAAAATTATAAACATACTACGGTACTTCTGGATGAAGCCGTCAACGGCCTCAATATTCGTCCAGACGGTATCTATATTGATGGTACTTTTGGCCGCGGCGGTCACTCGCGCCTGATCCTCTCCCGGCTGGGTGCGGAAGGACGCTTGCTGGCCATCGATCGCGACCCGCAGGCGATTGCCGTCGCGCAAACCATCGATGACCCCCGCTTTTCCATCGTACATGGTCCCTTTTCACAACTCGCTGAGTACGTCGGCGAGCGCAATCTTACCGGTAAGATCGACGGCATTCTGCTCGATCTCGGCGTCTCTTCCCCGCAGCTTGACGATGCGGAACGCGGCTTTTCCTTTATGCGTGACGGGCCGCTGGATATGCGCATGGATCCGACGCGCGGTCAGTCCGCGGCCGAATGGCTGCAGACGGCTGAAGAAGACGATATCGCCTGGGTGATTAAAACCTTTGGCGAAGAGCGTTTCGGCAAACGTATCGCCCGCGCGATCGTCGAACGTAATCGCATTCAGCCGATGACCCGCACCAAAGAGCTGGCGGAAGTCATCGCCGCGGCGATGCCGGTAAAAGATAAGCACAAACATCCCGCGACCCGTACCTTCCAGGCGGTGCGCATATGGGTAAACAGTGAACTGGAGGAGATAGAGCAGGCGCTAAAAAGCTCGCTCAGCGTGCTGGCCCCGGGCGGGCGGCTGTCGATCATTAGTTTTCATTCGCTGGAAGATCGCATTGTGAAGCGCTTTATGCGTGAGCAAAGCCGCGGTCCGCAGGTTCCGGCGGGAATACCGATGACCGAAGCGCAGCTCAAAAAACTGGGCGGCCGTGAGTTGCGAGCACTAGGCAAGTTGATGCCGGGCGAAGAAGAGGTGGCAGAGAATCCACGCGCCCGTAGTTCAGTGCTGCGTATCGCAGAGAGGACGAACGCATGATCGGCAGAGTGACAGAGGCCTTAAGCAAGGTTAAAGGGTCGATTGGAAGCAACGAGCGCCATGCTTTGCCTGGCGTGATCGGGGACGACCTTCTGCGGTTTGGGAAACTGCCACTCTGCCTGTTCATTTGCATCATTATTACGGCGATTACCGTGGTCACCACTGCGCATCACACGCGCCTGTTGACCGCGCAGCGTGAACAGCTGGTTCTGGAGCGCGACGCCCTGGATATTGAGTGGCGCAACCTGATCCTCGAAGAGAACGCGCTCGGCGATCACAGTCGGGTTGAGCGGATCGCGACCGAGAAGTTACAGATGCAACACGTCGATCCATCACAAGAAAATATCGTTGTACAGAAATAAGGATTATTGCGACGGATGAAAGCAGCGCCAAAAACGCCTAAAGCAAAACGTCAGGAAGAACAGGCCAACTTTATCAGTTGGCGTTTTGCGTTGCTGTGCGGCTGTATTCTGCTGGCGCTGGCTTTTCTGCTGGGTCGCGTCGCCTGGCTACAGGTGATCAGCCCCGATATGCTGGTGCGCCAGGGCGATATGCGTTCTCTGCGCGTACAGGAAGTGTCCACCGCGCGCGGGATGATTACCGATCGCTCCGGACGTCCGCTGGCGGTCAGCGTGCCGGTGAAGGCTATCTGGGCCGACCCGAAAGAGCTCCATGACGCCGGCGGGGTTACCCTGGATACGCGCTGGAAAGCGCTGGCGGATGCCCTCAATATGCCGCTGGATCAGCTGGCGACGCGCATCAATACCAATCCGCGGATGCGGTTTATCTATCTGGCGCGTCAGGTTAATCCTGACATGGCCGATTACATCAAGAAGCTGAAGCTGCCGGGCATTCATCTGCGCGAAGAATCCCGTCGGTACTACCCTTCCGGGGAAGTAACCGCTCACCTCATCGGCTTTACCAACGTCGATAGCCAGGGGATTGAAGGGGTTGAGAAAAGCTTTGATAAATGGCTTACCGGTCAGCCGGGCGAGCGTATCGTACGTAAAGACCGCTATGGCCGGGTAATTGAAGACATCTCTTCTACCGATAGCCAGGCAGCGCACAACCTGGCGCTGAGTATCGACGAACGCCTGCAGGCGCTGGTCTATCGCGAGCTGAACAACGCCGTGGCCTTTAACAAAGCCGAGTCGGGCAGCGCCGTGTTAGTGGATGTTAACACCGGTGAAGTGCTGGCGATGGCCAACAGCCCATCCTATAACCCGAACAACTTCGCCGGTACGGCAAAAGACACCATGCGTAACCGTGCGATTACCGACGTGTTTGAGCCGGGTTCGACGGTGAAACCGATGGTGGTCATGACGGCGCTGCAGCGCGGTATCGTCAACGAAAATACCGTGCTCAATACCGTGCCTTATCGAATTAACGGCCACGAAATCAAAGATGTGGCGCGCTACAGCGAATTGACCCTGACCGGGGTGCTACAGAAGTCGAGTAACGTCGGTGTTTCTAAGCTGGCGTTAGCGATGCCGTCCTCAGCGTTAGTAGATACTTACTCACGTTTTGGACTTGGAAAGGCGACCAATTTGGGGTTGGTCGGAGAACGCAGTGGCTTATATCCTCAAAAACAACGGTGGTCTGACATAGAGAGGGCCACCTTTTCTTTCGGCTATGGGCTAATGGTAACCCCGTTACAGTTAGCGCGTGTCTACGCAACGATTGGCAGCTATGGCATCTATCGCCCGTTGTCGATTACCAAGGTTGATCCTCCGGTTCCGGGCGAGCGCGTCTTCCCGGAATCACTCGTTCGTACCGTCGTTCATATGATGGAAAGCGTGGCGCTGCCCGGCGGCGGCGGTGTGAAAGCGGCGATCAAAGGCTATCGCATCGCGATTAAAACCGGTACGGCGAAAAAAGTGGGGCCGGATGGCCGCTATATCAACAAATATATTGCTTACACCGCAGGCGTTGCGCCCGCCAGCCATCCGCGCTTCGCGCTGGTGGTGGTGATCAACGACCCGCAGGCAGGTAAATACTACGGTGGCGCCGTTTCCGCGCCGGTCTTCGGTGCCATCATGGGCGGCGTATTGCGCACCATGAACATCGAGCCGGATGCGCTGGCAACGGGCGAAAAAAGTGAATTTGTAATTAATCAAGGCGAGGGAACAGGTGGCAGATCGTAATTTGCGCGACCTACTCGCTCCATGGGTGCCAAACGCACCGGAGCGCATTCTGCGAGAGATGACGCTGGACAGCCGGGTGGCTGCTTCCGGCGATCTCTTTATCGCGGTACAGGGTCATCAGGCGGACGGGCGTCGTTATATCCCGCAGGCGATAGCGCAAGGTGTGGCTGCCATTATTGCTGAAGCGCAGGGCGAAGCTAAAGACGGTGAGATCCGTGAAATGCACGGCGTGCCGGTTATCTACCTGAGCCAGCTTAATGAACGCTTATCGGCGCTGGCCGGGCGTTTTTATCATCAGCCGTCGCAGCAGCTGCGTCTGGTGGGCGTCACCGGCACCAACGGGAAAACCACCACCACTCAGCTGCTGGCGCAGTGGGCAAAGCTGCTCGGCGAAACCAGCGCGGTGATGGGGACCGTCGGTAACGGTCTGCTGGATAAAGTCGTTCCAACTGAAAACACCACCGGTTCCGCGGTGGACGTTCAACATGTGCTCTCCAGTCTGGTCGGGCAGGGGGCTACCTTCGGCGCGATGGAAGTCTCCTCCCATGGTCTGGTACAGCACCGCGTAGCGGCCCTGCAGTTTGCCGCCTCGGTGTTTACCAATCTCAGCCGCGATCATCTCGACTACCATGGCGACATGGAGCACTACGAAGCGGCGAAATGGCTGCTGTACTCCACCCATCATTGCGGTCAGGCCATCGTCAATGCTGACGATGAAGTCGGTCGTCGCTGGCTGGCAAAACTGCCGGACGCGGTGGCGGTATCGATGGAAGATCATATCAACCCGAATTGCCACGGGCGCTGGCTAAAGGCCACCGCGGTGAACTATCACGACAGCGGGGCGACCATCCAGTTTGACTCCAGCTGGGGCAAGGGCGAAATCGAAAGCCGCCTGATGGGCGCATTTAACGTCAGCAACCTGCTGCTGGCGCTGGCCACGCTGCTGGCGCTGGGCTATCCGCTGGCCGATCTGCTGAAGACCGCAGCGCGTTTACAGCCGGTGTGCGGCCGTATGGAAGTGTTCAGCGCGCCGGGTAAACCTGCCGTGGTGGTGGATTATGCCCATACGCCTGACGCGCTGGAAAAAGCGCTGCAGGCGGCACGCCTGCACTGCAGCGGCAAGCTGTGGTGCGTCTTCGGCTGCGGCGGCGACCGCGACAAAGGTAAACGTCCGTTGATGGGCGCTATCGCGGAAGAGTTTGCCGACATCGTGGTCGTTACTGACGATAACCCGCGCACCGAAGAGCCGCGGGCGATTATCAACGATATTCTGGCCGGCATGCTCGATGCAGGTCAGGCGAAGGTGATGGAAGGCCGCGCGGAAGCGGTGACCAACGCCGTGATGCAGGCGAAAGAGAACGACGTGGTGCTGGTGGCGGGTAAAGGCCATGAAGATTACCAGATCGTCGGCAACCGCCGTCTGGATTATTCCGACCGCGTGACCGTCGCGCGTCTGCTGGGAGCGGTAGCATGATTCGCTTTACGTTAAGTCAACTTGCCGCGATCGCCCATGGCGAACGGCAGGGTAGCGATGTCGCTATCGACGAGGTGACCACCGATACCCGTAAAGTGACGGCGGGCTGCCTGTTTGTGGCGCTGAAAGGGGAGCGTTTCGACGCCCATGATTTTGCCGAACAGGCGAAAGCGGCGGGCGCCGGCGCGCTGCTGGTGAGTCGTCCGCTGGCCTGCGATCTCCCGCAGGTGATTGTGAACGATACCCGGCAGGCTTTCGGTGAGTTAGCCGCCTGGGTGCGTCAGCAGGTGCCGACTCGCGTCGTCGCCCTGACCGGCTCGTCCGGTAAAACCTCGGTTAAAGAGATGACCGCGGCGATCCTCAGCCAGTGCGGCAACACACTGTATACCGCCGGCAACCTGAACAACGATATCGGCGTCCCGATGACGTTGCTGCGGCTGACCAAAGAGCATCAGTACGCGGTGATCGAACTCGGCGCCAACCACCAGGGCGAAATCGCCTGGACCGTCAGCCTGACGCGTCCGGAAGCGGCGCTGGTCAACAACCTTGCTGCGGCGCACCTGGAAGGTTTCGGTTCGCTGGCGGGCGTGGCGAAGGCGAAGGGCGAAATCTATACCGGTCTGCCGGAAAATGGCATCGCCATCCTCAATGCCGACAATAACGACTGGCTGAACTGGCAGGCGGTGATTGGCGATCGCAAAGTGTGGCGCTTCTCGCCGAACGCGGCGAACAGTGATTTCACGGCGACCAATGTGCAGATCACCAGCCACGGCACCGAATTTACGCTGCAGACCCCAACCGGTAACGTTGACGTACTGCTGCCGCTGCCGGGACGCCACAACATCGCTAATGCGCTGGCCGCCACTTCGCTGGCGATGGCGGTAGGCGCCGATTTGGCGGCGGTGAAAGCCGGACTGGCGCAGCTGCAGGCCGTTCCGGGACGTCTGTTCCCGATCCGGCTGACCGAGAGCCAGCTGCTGCTGGATGATTCCTATAACGCTAACGTTGGTTCGATGACCGCGGCGGTGCAGGTGCTGTCAGAGATGCCCGGCTTTCGCACGATGGTGGTCGGCGATATGGCAGAGCTTGGCGCGGAGAGCGCGGCCTGCCATCGCGAAGTCGGCGAAGCGGCGAAAGCGGCGGGGCTGGATTGCGTCCTCAGCGTCGGCGCCTTGAGCGCGGATATCAGCCGCGCCAGCGGCGTGGGCGAACATTTTAACGATAAAGCCGCCGTGGTGGCTCGCCTGCGCGAGCTGCTGGCGGAGCACAAAATAATGACCATTTTAGTGAAAGGTTCACGTAGTGCCGCCATGGAAGAGGTAGTACGCGCATTACAGGAGACTGGGACATGTTAGTATGGCTGGCCGAACACTTGGTCAAATATTATTCCGGCTTTAACGTCTTTTCTTATCTGACGTTTCGCGCCATCGTCAGCCTGCTGACCGCGTTGTTCATCTCGTTGTGGATGGGCCCGCGCATGATCGCCCGTCTGCAAAAACTCGCCTTTGGCCAGGTCGTACGTAACGACGGCCCGGAGTCTCATTTCAGTAAACGCGGTACTCCGACCATGGGCGGGATCATGATCCTCACCGCGATCACCGTTTCCGTTCTGCTGTGGGCCTATCCATCTAACCCGTACGTCTGGTGCGTACTGACGGTATTAATCGGCTACGGCATCATCGGTTTCGTTGATGATTACCGTAAAGTCGTGCGCAAAGATACCAAAGGCCTGATCGCCCGCTGGAAGTATTTCTGGATGTCGGTGATCGCCCTGGGCGTGGCCTTCGCGCTGTATCTGGCGGGGAAAGATACCCCGGCAACCGAGCTGGTGGTGCCGTTCTTTAAAGACGTAATGCCGCAGCTGGGGCTGTTCTATATCTTGCTGGCCTACTTCGTTATCGTCGGTACCGGCAACGCCGTCAACCTGACCGACGGCCTCGACGGCCTGGCGATTATGCCGACCGTTTTCGTCGCGGCAGGCTTTGCGCTGGTGGCATGGGCCACCGGCAACATGAATTTTGCCAACTACCTGCATATCCCGTATCTGCGCCACGCCGGCGAGCTGGTGATCGTCTGTACGGCGATTGTCGGGGCGGGGCTGGGCTTCCTGTGGTTCAACACCTACCCGGCGCAAGTCTTTATGGGCGACGTCGGTTCACTGGCGCTCGGCGGCGCGTTGGGCATTATCGCCGTGCTGCTGCGTCAGGAGTTCCTGCTGGTGATCATGGGCGGGGTTTTCGTGGTGGAAACGCTGTCGGTTATTCTGCAGGTCGGCTCCTTTAAGCTGCGCGGTCAGCGCATCTTCCGCATGGCGCCGATCCACCACCACTATGAACTGAAAGGCTGGCCGGAGCCGCGCGTTATCGTGCGCTTCTGGATTATTTCGCTGATGCTGGTGCTGATTGGCCTGGCGACGCTGAAGGTACGTTAATCATGGCAGATTATCAGGGTAAAAAAGTCGTCATTATTGGGCTGGGTATGACCGGCCTGTCATGCGTGGACTTTTTCATGGCGCGCGGCGTAACCCCGCGCGTGATGGACACCCGCGTCGCGCCTCCGGGGTTGGATAAATTACCCGAATCGGTCGAATGCCATGTCGGCGGACTCAATGATACCTGGCTGCTGGCGGCGGACCTGATTGTCGCCAGTCCGGGGATTGCGCTGGCCCATCCTTCGCTCAGCGCAGCGGCCGACGCTGGCGTAGAGATCGTTGGCGATATCGAACTGTTCTGCCGCGAAGCGCAGGCGCCGATTATCGCCATTACCGGTTCTAACGGCAAAAGCACTGTTACTACCCTGGTGGGCGAGATGGCGAAAGCCGCTGGAGTTAACGTCGGCGTGGGCGGCAATATCGGCCTGCCGGCGCTGATGCTGCTGGACACCGATCGAGAGCTGTATGTGCTGGAGCTCTCCAGCTTCCAGCTGGAAACCACCTCCAGCCTGCAGGCGGTGGCGGCAACCATCCTCAACGTGACTGAGGACCATATGGACCGCTACCCGCTGGGGCTGCAGCAGTATCGCGCGGCGAAGCTGCGGATTTACGAGAATGCGAAGACCTGCGTGGTGAACGCGGACGATGCGCTCACCATGCCGGTACGCGGGGCGGACGAACGCTGCATTAGCTTTGGCGTCGATGTCGGTGACTACCACCTTAACCGCCAGCAGGGCGAAACCTGGCTGCGCGTTAAAGGTGAGAAAGTCCTCAATGTGAAAGAGATGCCTCTCACCGGTCAGCATAACTACAGCAACGCCCTGGCGGCGCTGGCGCTGGCCGATGCCGCGGGTCTGCCGCGGGCCAGCAGCCTGAAGGCGCTGACCACCTTTACCGGTCTGGCGCACCGTTTCCAGCTGGTGCTGGATCACAACGGCGTACGCTGGATTAACGACTCGAAGGCGACCAACGTCGGCAGCACCGAGGCGGCGCTGAACGGCCTGCAGCTGGACGGCACGCTCTATCTGCTGCTGGGCGGCGACGGCAAGTCCGCTGATTTTACCCCGCTGAAGCGCTACCTCGGCGGCGATCGTATTCGCCTGTACTGCTTTGGTCGCGATGGCGCCGAGCTCGCTGAGCTGCGTCCTGAGGTGGCGGTACAAACTGAGACTATGGAACAGGCGATGCGTCAGATTGCTCCCCTGGTGAAAGCGGGGGACATGGTGCTCCTGTCGCCGGCCTGCGCTAGCCTGGATCAGTTTAAGAACTTTGAACAACGGGGCGAGATGTTTGCCCGTCTGGCGAAGGAGTTAGGTTGATGCGTTTCTCTCTCCCACGCCTGAGAATGCCGCAGCTGAGCCTGCCTCGGCTGAGACTGCCGCGATTGCCGGGGATGTTTATTTTCGCCTGGCTATTCGCTGCGCTGAAAGGCTGGGTGATGGGCTCGCGCCCGAAAGATAACGACAGTCTGGTGATGTATGACCGGATGCTGCTATGGCTGACCTTCGGCCTGGCGGCGATCGGCTTTATTATGGTGACCTCGGCGTCGATGCCGGTCGGACAGCGCCTGGCGAACGATCCTTTCCTCTTCGCCAAGCGTGACGGCCTGTACATTGTGCTGGCCTTCGCGCTGGCGATGATTACGCTACGTCTGCCGATGGATTTCTGGCAGCGCCACAGTACCGCGATGCTGATCGCCTCGATCGTCATGCTGCTGATCGTACTGGTAGTAGGCAGCTCGGTAAACGGCGCATCGCGCTGGATAGCCCTTGGTCCGCTGCGTATTCAGCCGGCGGAGTTCACCAAGCTGTCGCTGTTCTGCTACATCGCCAACTATCTGGTGCGTAAAGCCGACGAAGTGCGTAACAACCTGCGCGGCTTCTTAAAACCGATGGGTGTGATTTTCGTACTGGCCATCCTGCTGCTGGCGCAGCCTGACCTCGGTACCGTGGTGGTCCTGTTCGTCACCACGCTGGCGATGCTCTTTCTCGCCGGCGCGAAGCTGTGGCAGTTCATCGCCATTATCGGCATGGGTATTTCGGCGGTGGTCCTGCTGATCCTCGCCGAACCATACCGTATTCGCCGCGTGACCTCCTTCTGGAACCCGTGGGAAGACCCGTTCGGCAGCGGCTACCAGCTGACCCAGTCGCTGATGGCTTTCGGCCGCGGCGAGATGTGGGGGCAGGGCCTCGGCAACTCGGTGCAAAAACTGGAGTATTTACCGGAAGCGCACACTGACTTTATCTTCGCCATTATCGGCGAAGAACTCGGTTATATCGGTGTGGTACTGGCGCTTTTAATGGTATTCTTCGTCGCTTTCCGCGCCATGTCGATTGGCCGTAAAGCGCTGGAGATCGATCATCGCTTTTCCGGCTTCCTCGCCTGTGCGATTGGTATCTGGTTTAGCTTCCAGGCGTTAGTTAACGTCGGCGCGGCGGCGGGGATGCTGCCGACGAAAGGTCTGACGCTGCCGCTGATCAGTTATGGTGGTTCCAGTCTGTTGATTATGTCGACGGCCATTATGTTGTTGTTGCGAATTGATTATGAAACGCGTCTGGAAAAAGCCCAGGCGTTTACACGGGGTGTGCGATGAGCGGTCAGGAAAAGCGGTTGATGGTGATGGCGGGCGGTACCGGCGGGCATGTGTTCCCGGGACTGGCGGTCGCGCACCATTTAATGGACCAGGGCTGGCAGGTTCGCTGGCTGGGTACCGCCGATCGTATGGAAGCGGATTTAGTGCCGAAAAACGGCATCGAAATTGATTTTATCCGCATCTCCGGCCTGCGTGGCAAAGGTATCAAAGCGCAGCTACTGGCGCCGGTGCGTATCTTTAACGCCTGGCGTCAGGCGCGGGCGATCATGAAGCGTTTCCAGCCGGACGTGGTGCTGGGTATGGGCGGCTATGTTTCCGGGCCTGGCGGTCTGGCGGCGTGGTCGCTGGGGATCCCGGTGGTCCTCCACGAGCAAAACGGCATTGCCGGCCTGACTAACAAGTGGCTGGCGAAGATTGCGAAGAAAGTGATGCAGGCGTTTCCCGGCGCGTTCCCGCATGCGGACGTCGTTGGGAACCCGGTGCGCACCGATGTACTGGCGCTGCCGCTGCCAGGTCAGCGTCTGGTTGGCCGTCAGGGGCCGATTCGCGTGCTGGTGGTCGGTGGCTCTCAGGGCGCGCGCGTCCTGAACCAGACGATGCCGCAGGTGGCGGCGAAGCTCGGCGCTACGGTGACCATCTGGCATCAAAGCGGCAAAGGCGGCCAGCAAACCGTGCAGCAGGCCTATGCCGCCGCCGGACAGCCGCAGCATAAAGTGACGGAATTTATTGATGACATGGCCGCGGCGTATGCCTGGGCAGATGTTGTGGTTTGCCGTTCCGGCGCGCTGACGGTTAGCGAAATCGCGGCCGCAGGTTTACCAGCGCTGTTTGTCCCGTTCCAGCACAAAGATCGTCAGCAGTACTGGAATGCGCTGCCGCTGGAGAAAGCCGGCGCGGCGAAAATTCTTGAACAGCCTGAGTTCACGGTAGAGGCGGTTGCCTCTACCCTGGCGAGCTGGGATCGGGAAACCTTGCTGGATATGGCGGAACGAGCGCGTGGCGCTTCGATTCCGGACGCTACCGAGCGGGTAGCAGAAGAGGTCAGCGCCGTAGCTTTGGCGCGCTAATTGCGGTGATTTTCACCGCCCGAATACAGAAGTTGATGGCGTAAAGAATGAATACACAAGATTTGGCAAAACTGCGTTCCATAGTGCCCGAGATGCGTCGCGTTCGGCACATTCACTTTGTCGGCATCGGCGGTGCCGGTATGGGCGGTATTGCCGAAGTGTTGGCTAACGAAGGTTACCAGATCAGCGGCTCCGACCTGGCGCCGAATCCGGTGACCCAGCAGCTGTCGCAGCTTGGCGCCACCATTTATTTCAACCATCGCCCGGAAAACGTGCGTGATGCCAGCGTGGTTGTCGTTTCCAGCGCGATTTCGGCAGATAACCCGGAAATCGTTGCCGCGCATGAGGCGCGTATCCCGGTGATCCGTCGTGCCGAAATGCTGGCGGAACTTATGCGCTTTCGCCACGGGATCGCCATTGCCGGGACCCACGGCAAAACCACCACCACCGCGATGGTATCCAGCATTTACGCCGAGGCCGGGCTGGACCCGACCTTCGTCAACGGCGGACTGGTAAAAGCGGCGGGCGTACATGCCCGTCTTGGCCATAGCCGTTACCTGATCGCGGAAGCGGATGAGAGCGACGCGTCGTTTCTGCATCTGCAGCCGATGGTGGCCATTGTCACCAACATCGAAGCCGATCACATGGATACCTACCATGGCGACTTTGAGAATCTGAAGCAGACCTTTATCAACTTCCTGCACAACCTGCCGTTCTACGGACGCGCGGTGATGTGCGTGGACGATCCGGTGATCCGGGAACTGTTGCCGCGCGTTGGCCGGCAGATCACCACCTACGGTTTTAGCGACGACGCCGACGTACGCGTCGAGGACTATCGTCAGGTTGGGGCGCAGGGGCATTTCCGCCTGGTGCGCCAGGATAAAGCGATCCTGCAGGTGACGCTCAATGCCCCGGGACGCCATAACGCGCTGAACGCGGCGGCGGCCGTCGCTGTGGCGACGGAAGAGGGGATTGACGATCGGGCTATTCTGCGCGCACTGGAGAGCTTCCAGGGAACTGGACGCCGCTTTGATTTTCTTGGCGAGTTTCCGCTGGCCGAAGTCAACGGCAAACCGGGCAGCGCGATGCTGATCGATGATTACGGTCACCACCCGACGGAAGTGGACGCCACCATTAAAGCAGCGCGCGCCGGCTGGCCGGATAAAAACCTGGTGATGGTATTCCAGCCGCACCGTTATACCCGTACCCGCGATCTGTATGATGATTTTGCCAACGTGCTGACCCAGGTGGATGCCCTGCTGATGCTGGATGTCTATCCGGCGGGCGAAGCGCCGATCCCGGGCGCCGACAGCCGCTCGCTGTGCCGCACCATTCGCGGTCGCGGGAAAGTGGATCCGATCCTGGTGCCCGATTCGACCCAGGCCGCGGAGATGCTGGCGTCAGTCCTGACCGGCAACGATTTAGTACTGGTGCAGGGCGCCGGTAACATCGGTAAAATCGCCCGCCACCTGGCTGAAATCAAACTGATCCCGCAAAAAACGGAGGAGGAGCGCCATGGCTGATAAAATCGCGGTGCTTTTCGGTGGAACCTCCGCTGAACGTGAAGTGTCGCTGAATTCAGGCGCGGCGGTGCTGGCCGGGCTGCGTGAAGGCGGGGTGGACGCCCATCCGGTCGACCCGCGCGATGTTGATATTACCCAGCTAAAAAAGCAGGGCTTTAAGAAAGCGTTTATTGCCCTCCACGGCCGCGGCGGGGAAGATGGCACTCTGCAGGGGCTGCTGGAGTTAATCCAGCTGCCTTATACCGGCAGCGGCGTGATGGCTTCGGCGATTTCAATGGATAAACTGCGCAGCAAGTGGCTGTGGCAGGGCGCCGGATTACCGGTCGCGCCGTGGGTGGCGCTGACCCGCGCCCAGTTTGCCGCCGGGCTGTCTACTGACGTCGAACAGCAAATTGCGGCGCTGGGTCTGCCGGTCATCATCAAGCCGAGCCGTGAAGGCTCCAGCGTCGGGATGTCGAAAGTCAGCGAAAGTTGTGATTTAGCGAGTGCATTGGCGTTGGCTTTTCAGCATGATGATGAAGTTTTGGTCGAAAAATGGCTCAGTGGACCGGAATTTACCGTCGCCATAGTCGGTGAAGAAATTTTACCGTCAATACGTATCCAGGCCGCGGGAACCTTCTATGATTATGAGGCGAAGTATCTCTCTGATGAGACGCAATATTTCTGCCCAGGATTTGAAGATCCCGCGCGTGAGTCAGCTATTCAGAACCTGGTGCTTAAAGCCTGGAATGTTCTGGGTTGCAAAGGCTGGGGCCGTATTGACGTGATGCTGGACAGCGATGGCCAGTTTTATCTGCTGGAAGCGAATACTTCCCCGGGCATGACCAGCCATAGCCTTGTGCCAATGGCGGCGCGTCAGGCAGGAATGAGCTTCTCCCAGCTTGTTGTACGAATTCTGGACCTGGCGGGGTGATATGTCGCAGGCTGCGCTGAATACGCGGAACCATGAAGAAGAGGCTTCTTCTTCGCGTCGGAGTAATGGAACGCGGCTGGCAGGGATCGTTTTCCTGCTGGCGGTGCTGTTTACCGTGCTGGTCAGCGGGTGGATGGTTCTTGGCTGGATGGAAGATGCGCAGCGCTTACCGCTGTCGAAGATGGTGGTGACCGGCGAGCGTCACTATACGCGCAATGATGACATCCGTCAGGCGATCCTGGCGCTGGGTTCGCCGGGTACCTTTATGACTCAGGATGTGAACATCATCCAGAGCCAGATTGAACGTCTGCCGTGGATTAAGCAGGCGAGCGTCCGAAAGCAGTGGCCCGATGAATTGAAGATTCATCTGGTTGAATATGTGCCGATTGCGCGCTGGAATGATCAACATATGGTGGATGCAGAAGGAAATGCCTTCAGCGTGCCGGCGGATCGCACCAGCAAACAGAATTTACCGATGTTATACGGTCCCGAAGGCAGCGAGAACGAAGTGCTGCAGGGGTATCGTGACATGGGGCAGGTGCTGGCAAAGGATAAATTCACGTTGAAAGTGGCGGCGATGACCGCCCGTCGCTCCTGGCAGTTGACGCTTAATAATGACATCAAGCTCAACCTTGGCCGTGGCGATACCATGAAACGGCTTCAGCGCTTTATGGAACTCTACCCGGTTCTTCAGCAGCAGGCGCAGACCGACGGCAAACGGATTAGCTACGTTGATTTGCGTTATGACTCGGGTGCGGCAGTGGGCTGGGTACCTGCTCCCGCAGAGGAAACTAATCAACAACAGAATCAGGCACAGGCAGAACAACAATGATCAAGGCGACGGACAGAAAACTGGTAGTTGGACTGGAGATTGGCACCGCCAAGGTGGCCGCTTTAGTAGGGGAAGTTCTGCCCGACGGCATGATCAATATCATCGGCGTGGGCAGTTGCCCATCGCGTGGTATGGATAAAGGCGGTGTGAACGACCTCGAGTCGGTAGTGAAATGCGTACAGCGCGCCATCGACCAGGCCGAACTGATGGCGGATTGCCAGATTTCATCAGTTTATTTGGCACTTTCGGGTAAACATATAAGCTGTCAGAATGAAATCGGGATGGTACCGATTTCGGAAGAAGAAGTGACGCAGGACGACGTCGAGAACGTGGTCCACACCGCGAAGTCGGTTCGCGTTCGCGATGAACATCGTGTCCTGCACGTGATTCCGCAGGAATATGCTATCGACTACCAGGAAGGGATTAAAAACCCGGTAGGGCTGTCCGGCGTGCGTATGCAGGCGAAGGTGCATCTGATCACCTGCCATAACGATATGGCAAAAAACATTGTTAAAGCAGTGGAACGTTGTGGTCTGAAAGTTGACCAACTTATTTTCGCCGGGTTAGCGGCCAGTTATTCGGTATTAACAGAAGACGAACGTGAGCTGGGCGTCTGCGTTGTGGATATCGGCGGTGGTACAATGGATATCGCCGTCTACACCGGCGGCGCATTGCGTCACACCAAAGTGATCCCGTATGCCGGTAACGTGGTGACCAGCGATATCGCCTATGCCTTCGGTACGCCGCCGAGCGATGCCGAAGCGATTAAGGTTCGTCACGGATGCGCATTGGGTTCCATCGTCGGTAAAGACGAAAACGTCGAAGTACCGAGCGTTGGTGGACGTCCTCCGCGTAGCCTGCAGCGTCAGACGTTGGCAGAGGTGATTGAACCGCGCTATACCGAGCTGCTTAACCTGGTCAATGAAGAGATCCTGCAGCTGCAGGAACAGCTCCGCCAGCAGGGTGTTAAACATCATCTGGCGGCGGGGATTGTGTTAACCGGCGGCGCGGCGCAAATTGAAGGTCTGGCGGCCTGTGCGCAGCGCGTGTTCCATACTCAGGTGCGCATTGGCGCGCCGCTGAACATCACCGGTTTAACCGACTATGCCCAGGAGCCGTATTATTCAACGGCGGTGGGGCTGCTGCACTACGGAAAAGAGTCACATCTCAGTGGTGAAGCGGAAGTAGAAAAACGCGTGACGGCCTCAGTGGGCTCGTGGATTAAGCGACTCAACAGCTGGCTGCGAAAAGAGTTTTAATTTTTTAAGAGAACGCAGACAATTAGCGTTCTCAGGCGACAGGCACAAGACGGAGAGAAACTATGTTTGAACCTATGGAACTGACCAACGACGCGGTGATTAAAGTCATCGGCGTCGGTGGCGGCGGCGGTAACGCCGTTGAACACATGGTGCGCGAGCGCATTGAGGGTGTTGAATTCTTCGCGGTAAACACCGATGCGCAGGCGCTGCGTAAGACGGCGGTTGGCCAGACTATCCAGATCGGTAGCGGTATTACCAAAGGTCTGGGCGCGGGCGCGAACCCGGAAGTCGGCCGTAACGCGGCTGATGAAGACCGTGAAGCGCTGCGCGCAGCCCTTGATGGCGCAGACATGGTGTTCATCGCGGCAGGCATGGGCGGCGGTACCGGTACCGGCGCGGCGCCCGTAGTCGCGGAAGTGGCGAAGGATCTGGGGATCCTCACCGTTGCGGTGGGCACTAAGCCGTTTAATTTTGAAGGTAAGAAGCGCATGGCGTTCGCTGAGCAGGGGATCACCGAGCTGTCCAAGCACGTTGACTCACTGATCACCATCCCGAACGACAAGCTGCTGAAGGTCCTGGGTCGTGGAATTTCCCTGCTCGACGCATTCGGCGCGGCAAACGACGTCCTGAAAGGCGCGGTGCAGGGTATCGCCGAACTGATCACCCGTCCGGGTCTGATGAACGTCGACTTCGCGGACGTCCGTACCGTGATGTCTGAAATGGGCTACGCGATGATGGGCTCCGGGGTGGCGAGCGGTGAAGACCGTGCGGAAGAAGCGGCTGAAATGGCTATCTCTTCTCCGCTGCTGGAAGATATCGACCTGTCAGGCGCGCGCGGCGTGCTGGTCAACATTACTGCGGGCTTCGACCTGCGTCTGGACGAGTTCGAAACTGTGGGTAACACCATCCGTGCTTTTGCCTCGGATAATGCGACCGTGGTTATCGGTACCTCTCTGGACCCGGATATGAACGACGAGCTGCGCGTGACCGTAGTGGCGACCGGTATTGGCATGGATAAGCGTCCGGAAATCACCCTGGTAACCAACAAGCAGGTTCAGCAGCCGGTGATGGATCGTTACCAGCAGCATGGTATGTCGCCGCTGACGCAAGAGCAGAAGCCGGCAGCCAAAGTGGTGAACGACAATACGCCGCAAACCGCGAAAGAGCCGGATTATCTGGATATCCCAGCCTTCCTGCGTAAGCAAGCCGATTAAGAATCGACTGGAAGTTGGGCATCTGCGCTCTTTGTGCTAAACTGGCCTCCCGATAGTGGTGTACACTTCGGTTGGATAGGTAAATTGGCGAGATTATACGATGATCAAACAAAGGACTCTTAAACGTATCGTTCAGGCGACTGGCGTCGGTTTGCATACCGGCAAGAAAGTCACACTGACGTTACGCCCTGCGCCGGCAAATACCGGGGTCATCTATCGTCGCACCGACTTGAATCCACCGGTAGATTTTCCGGCTGATGCCAAATCTGTGCGTGATACCATGCTCTGTACTTGCCTGGTTAATGAGCATGACGTGCGGATTTCTACGGTTGAACACCTGAACGCCGCATTGGCTGGCCTGGGTATCGACAACATTATTGTTGAAGTCGATGCGCCGGAAATCCCGATTATGGACGGCAGTGCGGCTCCGTTCGTTTATCTGTTGCTGGACGCCGGCATTGATGAACTGAACTGCGCCAAGAAATTTGTACGTATCAAAGAGACGGTTCGCGTCGAAGATGGCGACAAATGGGCTGAATTCAAACCGTACAATGGTTTTTCGCTGGACTTCACCATCGATTTTAACCATCCAGCGATTGATGCCAGCACCCAGCGCTATACGCTGAACTTCTCGGCCGATGCGTTCATGCGTCAGATTAGCCGTGCGCGTACCTTCGGTTTTATGCGCGATATCGAATATCTGCAGTCCCGCGGCCTGTGCCTGGGCGGCAGCTTCGATTGTGCCATCGTTGTTGACGATTATCGCGTACTGAACGAAGACGGTCTGCGCTTTGAAGACGAATTTGTTCGCCACAAAATGCTGGATGCGATCGGTGACCTGTTTATGTGTGGTCACAACATTATCGGCGCATTCACGGCGTACAAATCGGGTCACGCGTTGAACAACAAACTGCTGCAGGCGGTTCTGGCAAAACAGGAAGCCTGGGAGTATGTGACCTTCGAAGACGACGCAAAACTGCCAATGGCGTTCCGCGCACCGTCGATGGTTCTGGCGTAAGCCTGACCATTCAGTAAATTCGACTGGTAACCTGGTACTCTCTCCGACCAGGGAGCCAGTCGTTTTTCTTTTATAGCACCCTCCAGTTATTTTCGCTGCGATCCCTGGATAATAATTAGCGTGCGTTCGCTGCTTTATTAAGCGTTTTCGCCGGGCAATCGCCTTCATTCATGCTGCCTCAGGCCGGTATTAATGTTAGTATTTGAGCGCAAAATTATTTCTCAGGGTTGCTTTACCCCGTGGACATCAGGTTGTCCTGCGAAAAACATCAATAAAGAGACAGCCTGAACGACGACGGGTCTAGCAAAGAAAGGTAATGAACGTGAGTGGATTGCTGACGCGCTGGCGACAGTTTGGCAGACGGTATTTTTGGCCGCATCTCCTGTTGGGGATGGTCGCGGCCAGCCTCGGCCTGCCTGCGCTAAGCAACGGTCACGAGACCGCGGCGCCAGCGAAGGCGACCGCCAGCAATCACAACCCGAGCAAGGTTAATTTCTCTCAGCTGGCGCTTCTGGAGACGAATCGCCGGCCCAGCTTTACCGTCGACTACTGGCATCAGCACGCCATTCGCACCGTTATTCGTCATCTCTCCTTCGCCATGGCGCCGCAGGCGCTGCCGGTGGCGGAAGAAACTTCCCCGCTGCAGGCTCAGCATCTGGCGCTGCTCGACACCCTCAGCGCGCTGCTGACGCAGGACAGCACGCCGCCGGTGGTGATCCGCCAGGCGGGTTACATCCCTTCTTCATATTCTGCCTTCCGCGTCAGCGCCTGGATAAGCCAGGTGGCGGGGATCCGCGCAGGGCCTCAACGTCTCAGCTGAAAATAACCACGGACCATCCTATTTTTTGTGACTCCGCACCGCGGGGCGTTTGAGATTTTATTATGCTTATCAAAATGTTAACCAAGGTTTTCGGCAGCCGTAACGACCGTACGCTGCGTCGTATGCGCAAAGTCGTCAATATCATCAACGGCATGGAACCGGCGATGGAAAAACTCTCTGATGACGAGCTGAAAGCGAAAACCGCTGAATTCCGCGCGCGCCTGGAAAAAGGCGAAACGCTGGAAAGCCTGATCCCTGAAGCTTTCGCCGTCGTTCGCGAAGCCAGTAAGCGCGTATTCGGCATGCGCCACTTCGACGTCCAGCTGCTGGGTGGTATGGTGCTTAACGATCGCTGCATCGCCGAGATGCGTACCGGTGAAGGTAAAACCCTGACCGCGACCCTGCCGGCGTACCTCAACGCGCTAACCGGCAAAGGCGTTCACGTAGTGACCGTCAACGACTATCTGGCCCAGCGTGACGCCGAAAATAACCGCCCGCTGTTTGAATTCCTGGGCATGACAGTTGGCATCAACATGTCCGGCCTGCCGGCGCCGGCGAAGCGTGAAGCTTACGCTGCCGATATCACCTATGGCACCAACAACGAATACGGCTTCGACTACCTGCGCGACAACATGGCCTTCAGCCCGGAAGAGCGCGTTCAGCGTAAACTGCACTATGCGCTGGTGGATGAGGTGGACTCCATCCTGATCGATGAGGCGCGTACGCCGCTGATCATTTCCGGCCCGGCGGAAGACAGCTCTGAAATGTACCGCAAGGTAAACAAAATCATCCCGCATTTGATCCGCCAGGAAAAAGAGGATTCGGATACTTTCACTGGCGAAGGCCACTTCTCGGTGGATGAAAAAGCGCGTCAGGTTAACCTGACCGAACGTGGTCTGGTGCTGATTGAAGAGCTGCTGGTACAGGAAGGCATTATGGATGAAGGTGAGTCCCTGTACTCTCCAACCAACATTATGCTGATGCACCACGTTACCGCCGCGCTGCGCGCCCATGCGCTGTTCACCCGCGACGTTGACTACATTGTCAAAGATGGCGAAGTTATCATCGTCGATGAGCACACTGGCCGTACGATGCAGGGCCGCCGCTGGTCCGATGGTCTGCACCAGGCCGTTGAGGCCAAAGAGGGCGTGGAGATCCAAAACGAGAACCAGACTCTGGCCTCTATCACCTTCCAGAACTACTTCCGTCTGTACGAGAAGCTGGCGGGGATGACCGGTACAGCCGATACCGAAGCCTTTGAATTCAGCTCTATCTATAAGCTGGATACCGTGGTTGTACCGACCAACCGTCCGATGATCCGTAAAGACATGGCGGATCTGGTCTATATGACCGAAGCGGAAAAAATTCAGGCAATTATCGAAGATATCAAAACTCGTACCGCTGCCGGTCAGCCGGTGCTGGTGGGGACTATCTCGATCGAAAAATCTGAAGTGGTTTCCCGCGAACTGACTAAAGCCGGCATCAAGCACAACGTCCTGAACGCCAAATTCCACGCCAGCGAGGCGGATATCGTCGCCCAGGCGGGCTACCCTTCCGCGGTGACCATCGCCACCAACATGGCGGGTCGTGGTACCGATATTATGCTCGGCGGTAGCTGGCAGGCGGAAGTCGCTGCGCTGGAAAACCCAACGCCAGAGCAGATTGAGAAAATCAAAGCCGACTGGCAGGTACGCCACGATGCGGTACTGGCCGCAGGCGGTCTGCACATCATCGGTACCGAGCGTCATGAATCTCGCCGTATCGATAACCAGCTGCGCGGCCGTGCTGGTCGTCAGGGGGATGCCGGTTCTTCCCGCTTCTACCTGTCAATGGAAGATGCCCTGATGCGTATCTTCGCCTCCGATCGCGTGTCTGGCATGATGCGTAAACTGGGAATGAAACCAGGTGAGGCGATTGAGCACCCGTGGGTCACCAAGGCGATCGCCAACGCCCAGCGTAAAGTGGAAAGCCGTAACTTCGATATCCGTAAGCAGCTGCTGGAATATGATGATGTGGCCAACGACCAGCGCCGGGCGATCTACACCCAGCGTAACGAGCTGCTGGACGTGTCTGACGTCAGCGAAACCATCAACAGCATCCGCGAAGACGTCTTTAAGGCGACGATCGATGCCCATATTCCGCCGCAGTCGCTGGAGGAGATGTGGGATATCGAAGGTCTGCAGGAGCGTCTGAAAAACGACTTCGACCTCGACCTGCCAATCAAAGAGTGGCTGGATAAAGAGCCGGAGCTGCATGAAGAGACCCTGCGCGAACGTATTCTGCAGAGCGCGGTAGAAACCTACCAGCGTAAAGAAGAAGTGGTCGGCGCCGAGATGATGCGCCACTTCGAGAAAGGCGTGATGCTGCAGACTCTGGATTCGCTGTGGAAAGAGCACCTGGCGGCGATGGATTACCTGCGCCAGGGTATCCACCTGCGCGGCTATGCGCAGAAAGATCCGAAGCAGGAGTACAAGCGCGAATCGTTCTCAATGTTTGCCGCGATGCTGGAGTCACTGAAGTATGAAGTGATCAGCACCCTGAGCAAAGTCCAGGTGCGGATGCCGGAAGAAGTCGAGGCGATGGAACAGCAGCGTCGTGAAGAGGCCGAGCGCCTGGCGCAGATGCAGCAGCTCAGCCATCAGAGCGATGATGAAGCCGCAGCCCAGGATCTGGCGGCGCAAACCGGCGAACGTAAAGTGGGCCGTAACGATCCGTGCCCGTGCGGCTCCGGCAAAAAGTACAAACAGTGCCACGGCCGTCTGAGCTAAGGTCTGATAAAACAAACAAAGGCGCAGAGTTCTGCGCCTTTTTTATGGAGCGCATTCAATGAAAAAACTGCAAATCGCCGTCGGGATAATTCGCAATCCGCAAGGCGAAATCTTTATTACCCAGCGCGCCGCCGATGCCCATATGGCGAATAAGCTGGAGTTCCCGGGCGGGAAGATTGAATCTGATGAGACGCCTGAGCAGGCGCTAATCCGCGAACTGCAGGAGGAAGTTGGGATTACGGTCACCACCTCTTCGCTCTTTGATAAGCTGGAGTATCAGTTCCCCGATCGCCATATTACGCTGTGGTTTTTCCTCGTGGAAAGTTGGCAAGGCGAGCCGTGGGGTAAAGAAGGGCAGCCGGGTCGGTGGATGGCGGGACCAACGTTGGATCCGGCGGCGTTTCCTCCGGCGAATGAACCGGTTATCAGCAAACTTATCGCCCAGGGCTGAGCCCCGGGGCGCGAGGCTAACCCGCCAGGCGCCGGGTTAGCTTGCCATCAAATCAGGGTTGCTGCTCGCTCCAGTCATCGCTATCGGAGAGATCCCCCGCGCTGGGGATGCGCTTCTCTTCCGCTGCCCATTCTCCCAGATCGATCAGTTGGCAGCGCTTGCTACAGAACGGACGAAACGGACTCTGCTCGCCCCACACCACAGTTTTGCCGCAGGTCGGGCAGTTGACGATAGTCTCTTCTGACATGTTATCTCCTTAACAGCAGGCCAGTTCAAAATCAAAGCGCTCCGGCACGATCCCATATTCACTGTCCAGCGCCAGGAAACGGATGGCGAAACGGCTCTTATGGCCGGAAATTTGCGGATAAAGCTGGTGAGCCAGATCGAGACGCAGGCGCAGCAGATCGGCATCTTCGCCATTATCCTGATAAAAGCCGTTGAGGCTGGTCTGTTTGCGGAACAGCGCGGAGTTGCGGATAAGATCGAGGATCAGGCTCAGGGACTGGACCAGCGGATCGAGGCTGGCAAGCCAGCTGGCCACCTGCTCGTCGCGATGCGCCTGTGGCATATGGAGCCAGATATGCAGGGTCGGTAAATCGAAGCTGCAGCAGCCGCCAGGAATACTCAGGCGCTGACGCACCAGCGCAATCAGGCGATCTTCACGCAGAAACTGACCAATGCGCGGCGCGGCCATCAGGGTGCTGGAGGACTGCTTCAACTGGTGGCGCAGCTCGTTTATGCGCTCCTGATCGACGCCCGGCACTTCTGCCCATGACTGGAGCTTACGCTGCTGGCGTTCCAGCTCTTTAACCAGGTCAGTGCGCACCTCGCCGCGCTCCAGGACATCCAGCAGATCGCCGGCGTTACGGAAAAAATGGAGCGCATCGGCATGGCTGGCAATCTGCGGACGGAAAGCCATCTGCTGGATCAGAAATTCGATGCGCAGCCAGGTGCGCATTTTCTCATTAAGAGGATGTTCAAACAGAACGGGGGTATGCATTACGAGTTTTCCTGTGAGGCGGCCTGCGATGCCAGCGTTAAATACTTTTCGTGCAGGCGGGCAACATCCGATGCCACTGCATCCGGCGTGCCAGTGTTTTCAATAACATCGTCCGCGACGGCCAGGCGCTGCTGGCGCGTGGCCTGGGCGGCAAGAATATGTTCAGCATGTTCGCGGCTGACCTTATCGCGCAGCATGGTGCGTTCGATTTGCGTCTCTTTCGGCACATCGACGACCAGTACGCGATCGGCCTGGCCGGACAGGCGGTTTTCGACCAGCAAAGGTACGACCCAGAGGAGATAAGGGGAGGTGGCGGCCTGCATCTGGCGGCGCGTTTCCTGCTGAATCAGCGGGTGCAACAGCGCATTGAGCCAGGCTTTTTCCTCCACGTGAGCAAAAATTTTTTCCCGCAGCAGGCGGCGGTTCAGCGTGCCGTCGGGGGCAATCATCTGTGGTCCAAAGTGGCCGACAATGGCCTGGAGCGCCGGGGTACCGGGCTCGACCACCTGACGGGCGATAACATCGGCATCGATAACCTTAACCCCAAGCTGCGCGAAGGCGTCGGCGACCGTACTTTTACCGCTGCCGATCCCGCCTGTTAACGCGACTGTGTACCCCATATCTTCTGACCCTGAAACGGATTGCTCGTATTTTTTGCAGGCAGACAGCGATGACTGGCAGCGCGCCGGGGAGGCGACAGTGAGCATGTCGTGAGGGCCCCGCGCCAACCGGGATCGCCGTCCGCTATACTGTTTGTTTTAATCAAGCAAATCAAATGGTTAAAAACAATACTCCGGCAGGGGAAGGCATAGGCGCCTTTTTCTCCATTCACCAGGTAAATTTATACGATTGTAGCGTAAAAAAAGTGAAAATCGCAGTCTTGCGCGGGCCTGATTCGCGCGTATGATAACGTCACTGGAGTTGTGCTCTCACATTCATGCCATTAACCCCAGGAATTCGCACATGCGTATTGAAGAAGATCTGAAGCTTGGTTTCAAAGACGTTCTTATCCGCCCGAAACGCTCTACCCTCAAAAGCCGTTCTGATGTTGAGCTGGAACGTGAATTCACCTTTAAACATTCAGGCCTGACCTGGTCCGGCGTGCCGATTATTGCGGCTAACATGGATACCGTCGGCACCTTCAGCATGGCTAAAGCGCTGGCCACTTTTGGTATTCTGACCGCGGTACATAAGCACTACACCGCTGAAGAATGGTTGGCGTTTACCCAGGGCGCATCCGCGGACGTACTCAAGCATGTGATGGTTTCCACCGGCACGTCCGATGCGGATTTCGAAAAAACCCAGCAGATCCTCTCTCAGAACCCACAGCTGAATTTTGTGTGTATCGACGTCGCCAACGGCTACTCTGAGCACTTTGTACAGTTCGTGGCGAAGGCGCGCGAAGCCTGGCCGCAAAAAACTATCATCGCCGGGAACGTGGTCACCGGTGAAATGTGCGAAGAGCTGATCCTCTCCGGCGCCGATATCGTCAAAGTTGGCATCGGCCCGGGATCCGTCTGCACCACCCGCGTTAAGACCGGGGTCGGCTATCCGCAGCTCTCCGCCGTGATTGAGTGTGCCGATGCGGCGCACGGCCTTGGCGGCCAGATCATCAGCGACGGCGGTTGCACCATGCCGGGCGATGTGGCGAAAGCTTTCGGCGGCGGCGCTGATTTCGTGATGCTTGGCGGCATGCTGGCGGGCCATGAAGAGAGCGGCGGAACCATCGTTGAAGAAAACGGAGAGAAATTCATGCTGTTCTACGGCATGAGCTCCGAGTCGGCGATGACCCGCCATGTGGGCGGTGTCGCGAAATACCGCGCGGCGGAAGGCAAAACCGTTAAGCTGCCTTTGCGTGGACCAGTTGAGAATACCGCACGTGATATTCTCGGCGGCCTGCGTTCTGCCTGCACCTACGTTGGCGCCTCGCGTCTGAAAGAGCTGACCAAGCGTACGACCTTTATCCGCGTTCAGGAACAAGAGAACCGGGTATTCAATAGCCTGTAATCGGCTGCACTGGCGCCTGCGCGGCGCCAGTGTTTCTCATCCTCCCGCCCCGCCAATGGCATCGCCCAGGTGAAAAACGGGCAAATACATTGCCACCACCAGAATCCCGACCAGCGAGCCGGTTATCACCAGCATCATGGGTTCAAGATGCGCAGCCAGACTATCGGCTCGCTGATAGGTTTGCTCGCGATGGTGATGCGCCAGGTTTTCCAGCATCTGATCCAGCGCTCCCGCGCTTTCCCCCGTGCGGATGAGCTGCAGGCACAGCGGTGTAAAACCGCCGCAGCGGCTTAACGCCTGCCAAATCGGCTCCCCCTGAACGATCAGCGCGCGGGCCTGCGCCAGACGCTGGCGCCATAGCGGGCACGACAGGGACTCTTCAACGCTTTGCAGCCCCTGCAGAAAGCTAATACCGGCGCTTTGGGTTAACGCCAGGATGGTGAAGATCAGGCTCAGCTGTTGTCCGCCGATCAGGGAGCCAATGAGAGGGAGCGCGTTAAGCAACCGCTGGCGGCGCAGCAACCAGTC
>NZ_GL882850.1:3660-17764 GCF_000195655.1 Klebsiella sp. MS 92-3 | reverse complement strand
CCGCCGGATCAGCTGGTTGAGCAGCAGCGGGCTCAGCAGCGAGGCCAGCAGCAGCGGCCAGCCGCGACTTAGCATGTCGCCTGCCGCAACGACCATCCGCGTCATTAGCGGTAGCGGCGTACTGAACGTCTGGTAGATGGCGGTGAACTCGGGCAGGACAAAATAGAGCATCCCCAGCACCACCAACAGCGCCAGAGAGAGCACGATCAGCGGGTAGCGCAGCGCTTTTTTGACTTTGCTGGCGAGCCGCTGCTGCTCCTGCTGCTGATTCGCCAACTGCAGGCAGCAGATATCGAGCTTGCCCGTCAGTTCGCCGGTGCTAATCATCGCCAGATATAGTGGCGGAAAAGCCTGGGGCCACTGCGCCAGCGCGGCAGAGAACGCCACGCCCTGGGCCAGCTCGCGGCCCAGCGCCTCAAGCAGCGCCTGCCACTGGGCATGCGACTGCTGCTGCGCCAGCAGCGATAACCCTTCCGCCAGCGGCAGGCCGGCCTGCAGCAGGGTCGCCAGCTGGCGGATCGTTTCGCAACTGTAGCGCGGGTGCCAGAGGCTCTGCTTCACCGCACAGCGGCGTACAGCCAGCGGTATAACTCGCTGCTGTTGGAGGTGCTGCAGGACCTCCAGACGCTTGGTTTGCCATAGCATCCCCTGACAGGGGGCGCCCTGCACATCAATACCGCGCCAGCGCCAGAGACGCTTAGTCGCCATGGGGGATCCCCAGCACCCGCACCACCTCTTCGAGGCTGGTCAATCCCTGTTCGATAGCCTGACAGCCGCTTTCAAAAAGCGTCATCATCCCTGCGGCTCGCGCCAGAGATTCAATCTCAATGGCGTTAAGTCCCTGGACTATCCCCTGGCGTAGCCCGGGGGTAACAGGCAGCACTTCGAACAGCGCCAGCCGGCCGTAATATCCGTGGTAACAATGTTCGCAGCCCGCTGCCTGCCAGCGTGGCAGCGGGCGGGGCCACAGGCTGTGCGGCAGGTCGGCGGCGCTGCCGGCATTACGCCGACAGTGGGGACACAGCTTGCGGACCAGACGCTGGGCGATGACCAGCGAGAGCGCAGAGGAAATCATCCAGCGGGCGATGCCCATTTGCTGCAGGCGGGTCAGGGTTTCACTGGTGGAATTGGTGTGCAGGGTGGAGAGCACCAGATGACCGGTCTGGGCGGCTTTGAGCGCGATTTCAGCGGTCTCGGCATCGCGGATCTCGCCCACCATGACAATATCCGGATCCTGGCGTAACAGGGCGCGCAGCACACTGTGAAAAGTGAGTCCGGCGCGGGGATTGATTTGCGTCTGGTTCATCCCGGCGATGGGGATCTCCAGTGGATCCTCCACGCTACAGATATTCACTTGCTCACGGTTTCTGGCCTGCAGGGCGCTGTAGAGGGTCACCGTTTTCCCGCTTCCGGTTGGGCCGGTGACCAGCAGCAGACCCTGCGGCTGGTTCAGCGCCTGGCGAAAGGCCGCCAGCTGGGAGGATGAGAGTCCGAGTGCTTCCAGATCCAGCGCCTGGTCAACCTGATGCAGAAGGCGCAGGACAATCTTTTCGCCATAGCGGCAGGGCAGAGTGGCGATGCGAAAAGAGAGCGGTCGTCCCGCAAGATTCAGCGCGAACTGGCCATCCTGCGGTAAACGGTGCTCGGCGATATCGAGACTGGCCAGGACCTTGAGTCGCGCGATAACCGGTGCGGCCAGTTCGGGAGCCAGCAACGGTAGGGCGTGAAGGACGCCATCGACCCGCAGGCGGATGCGTAAGTGCGTTTCCGTGGGCTCGATATGAATATCAGACGCCCGCTGACGCAAGGCCTGTTCGAGGATCTGGTTGACCCGTTCGGCGATATTTTCCGGCCCGTCGTTCTGCGCCAGTTGCGCCTGCTTTTCCTGGGCCTGCAGACGCTTATCCATCTGCTCCTGGCTCCAGCATTCAATGTCGATCCGCTTTTGCGTCGCGAAGCGTAGCGCCTCCATTAACTCCGCCGGCGGGGTATTAACCACCGCAATAGAGATTGTCTGTTCATCGCTATGCAGCAGCATGGCGTGGTAGCGACGGCAGAGGGGGATCAGCTGTTCTGTTTTCATGCATTAGCCCTCACTTCACCCGGAAAACGTCTTCGCAGGCCTGCTGAAGCGCGCTATTGCCGGTGATGGTGCAGACGCGCTGCCAGCCGGTGACGCCCTCGGCATTGTCCCAGGTCGGCGTCAGGGTGACCCCCAGTCCGTTCAGACTCTCCTGACCGGTGAGGGTGACGACCCCTTTGGCCACGCTCATGGCGGAGAGGTAGCGCGTGGTTGTCGGCGAGGGAATGCCGTTGCTGCCGCCGTCGCATGGCGTTAGGCCGCCATGATCGAGCGCGCAAAGTTCGATGGCTGTCCGGTAAGGGACAAAGGTCTGCAGCAGGTCGGTGAGGGCGGCTTTACGCAGGTAGTTCTGGTAGGCCGGGATGCCGATGGCGCTAAGAATGGCGATGATTCCGATAACCACCATCAGTTCAATCAGGGTAAAACCTCGTTGTTTATCCATAAGTCGCTCCTTGTTGTGACAGGAGCACTGTGAAGGGATTGAGGGGCGCAGGCGAGGGGGCGAAAACGATCCGGGAAAGCGGGTTCCAGGGTTTTTATCTGGATTTCATGGTGAACACGGGCGACTGCGAGGCGGGCCGCAAATTCAGGCCTTCACGCCCGGAAGCGTGAAGGCCTGTTGCTCAGCGGAAGCGCATCGACAGGTCGAGCGCCTGCACATGTTTGGTCAGGGCGCCGACGGAAATATAGTCGACGCCGGTATCGGCGAATTCGCGGATGGTGTCAAAGGTAACGTTGCCGGAGACCTCCAGCGCCGCCTGGCCTGCGGTAATTTTCACCGCCTCGCGCATCAGATCGGTGGTGAAGTTATCGAGCATAATGATATCGGCCCCGGCTTTTAACGCCTGCTCCAGTTCATCCAGGGTTTCCACTTCCACTTCCACCGGCACATCAGGATGCAGCCAGAACGCCTTTTCCACTGCCTGACGGATCGATCCGGAGGCGATAATGTGGTTTTCTTTAATCAGGAACGCGTCGAACAGGCCCAGTCGATGGTTGGCGCCGCCGCCGCAGAGTACCGCGTATTTCAGCGCGGTACGCAGCCCTGGCAGCGTTTTGCGCGTATCCAGCAGTTGGGTTTTGGTGCCGGCGAGCAGGTCGACATAGCGACGGACGACGCTGGCGACGCCGGAGAGGGTTTGCACAAAGTTCAGCGCCGTGCGTTCGCCGGTGAGCAGAATACGCGACGGGCCTTCCAATTCGAACAGCGGCTGGTCGGCTTTGACCGCATCGCCGTCGGCCACGTGCCAGGTGATATTCACGTCGTCACCGGCGAGCTGAATAAAGACCTCTTCCACCCAGCGTTTGCCACAGAAGACGCCATCTTCACGAGTAATGACCACCGCATGGGAGCGTGCATCCTGCGGCAATAATTGCGCGCTAATATCGTTGTTGGCGTCGACTTCGCCGCCCAGATCTTCCCGCAGGGAGTGTGCGACAGCATCGGTAATATCGAGATTAATACGTTCCAGCAGCACGTCACGGCGGCGGTCGGGGTTGTAACGACGAGGCGACATGATAAAGCTCCAGATAGATAAGATTCAGAAGTGGGAAACATGCTAACCTGAACGACGTTTCAGTACCATACACACTTCATCCTTTGGGCCGGCGTGTGGCCCGGAAGCATGAGTTCGCGAAAGGAGATCCCGCATGCAGTTGAACGAGGGGTGGTTGGTCGGCGCGCGTCGGGTTCCCTCGCCGCACCATGACTGCCGTCCGGATGAAGAGACCCCTTCCTTACTGGTGGTGCATAACATTAGCCTGCCACCGGGGGAATTTGGTGGTCCGTGGATTGATGCGCTGTTCACTGGTACCCTGGATCCGCACGCGCATCCTTTCTTTGCCGAGATTGCTCATCTGCGCGTTTCGGCGCATTGTCTGATTCGCCGTGATGGCGAAATCGTGCAGTATGTGCCTTTCGATAAGCGGGCGTGGCATGCGGGCGTCTCCTGTTATCAGGGACGCGAACGCTGCAATGACTTTTCCATCGGCATAGAGCTGGAAGGCACCGATACTCTGGCGTATACCGACGCGCAGTACCGGCAGCTGGCGGCGGTGACGGATCTGCTGATCGCGCTTTATCCGGCTATCGCCGAAAACATTGCGGGCCACAGCGATATCGCGCCCGTGCGGAAAACCGATCCAGGACCGGCCTTTGACTGGATAAAATACCGTGCGCTGCTCAGCGCCCCGTCAGAAAAGGAGACCTCATGACGCTGTTTACGACGCTGTTGGTGCTTATCGCCGAACGGCTGTTTAAGCTGGGCGAACACTGGCAGCTTGATCATCGGCTGGAGGTGGCGTTTCGCCGGATAAAACATTTCTCGTTACCGGGCACGCTGCTGATGACGCTGGTGGCTGTCGCGGTCGTGTATATCATTCAGCGTCTGCTGCAGGGGCAGCTGTTTAACATACCGCTGCTGGTGTTCTGGATTTTACTGGGCCTGCTATGCATTGGCGCCGGCAAAGTTCGGCTGCACTACCATGCCTATCTGAAAGCGGCGTCGCGCAATGACAGTCGCGCCTGCGATGCCATGGCCAGCGAGCTGACACTTATTCACGGCGTGCCGCCGGGCTGTGATGAGCGTGAGTACCTTAGCGAACTGCAAAATGCGCTGCTGTGGATTAACTATCGATACTATCTGGCGCCGCTTTTCTGGTTTGTCGTGGGGGGCGCCTGGGGCCCGCTGACGCTTATCGCCTACAGCGTACTGCGCGCCTGGCAGACATGGCTGGCGCGCTACCAGACGCCGCACCACCGGTTGCAGTCCGGGATCGATGGTATCCTGCATATTGTGGACTGGCTGCCGGTGCGTCTGGTGGGGGTGGTCTATGCCCTGGTGGGCCATGGTGAAAAAGCGCTCCCGGCGTGGTTTGCTTCGCTGGGCGACCGCCATTCGTCGCAGTATCAGGTGTTGACCCGTCTGGCGCAGTATTCCCTGGCCCGTGAGCCGCACGTGGATAAAGTAGCGACGCCGAAGGCTGCGGTATCGATGGCTAAGAAGACTTCGCTGGTGGTAGTGGTGATTATGGCGCTGCTGACGATTTACGGTACCCTGGTTTAACGGCCTGAGCCCGCGCGCTGCCTGCCACGATGTACGTACCTGCGGGGCTTTTGTTGCCTGATGGCGCTGCGCTTATCCGGCCTGGCGAGTCACCCGCAGGCTCACGTCACGTAGGCCCGGCAAGCAACAGCGCCGCCGGGCGATATATCAGACGCCGTGCTGGTCATGTTGCCGGGTGGCGGCTTCGCCTGACCCGGCCTGGAGAACCCGCGCCAGCGGGTAACATTCCGAACCGCTACAGCGTATCCGCCGGTGGAATACCGAAGTCGGGCATCCCGTCTTCCCGCCAGCTGACCAGCTTTAACCGCGTATGGCGATTGGGATCATACAGCGGGTCGCCTTCTATCTCGGTGTAATTCCGCGCGTGATACACCAGCACATCTTCCCCTTTCGGCGTTTGGGTAAAACTATTATGACCTGGGCCATACTGGCGGTTTTCATAGCTGGTGCGGAACACCGGCTGCGGAGCTTTATGCCAGTTTGCCGGCTGCAGCGGATCGGCCTGCCGGTCGATCCATAACAACCCCATGCAGTAGTTTTCATCGGTGGCGCTGGCGGAATAGCTGATAAATAGCTTATCGCCATGCATCAGTACCGCAGGCCCTTCGTTGACCTTAAATCCCCGGCACTCCCAGTCGAACTCCGGCTTGCTCAGCATGACCGGCTCGCCTTTTAACGTCCACGGGTTAGCCATTTCGGCGAGATACAGGTTTGAGTTGCCTTCGATATGCGGGGATTTTTGCGCCCACAGATACCAGCGTTTCCCCTGATGGGTAAAAGTGGTGGCATCGAGGGCGAAGGTATCGAAAGGCGTGACCACCTGGCCTTTTTCCTGCCAGCGGCCGGTCAGCGGATCGCTGTCAGCGCACTCGAGAACGAACATGCGATGCTGGAACATCCCCAGCGCATCCAGATCGTGAGTATGGGTGGCGGCAAAATAGATATACCACTTACCGTCTATTTCATGCAGCTCCGGCGCCCAAATCAGTTGGCTCATCGGCCCGCTTTGCGGCGCGCGCCAAACCACGACCGGCTCAGCATCGCGTAATCCTTCAAGGGTTACCGCGCGCCGGATCTCCAGCCGGTCGTATTCCGGCACCGAGGCAATAAAGTAGTAGTGGCTAAGATGGCGCAGGATAAAGGGGTCTGCACGCTGTTCAATAAAGGGGTTTGGCCAGTTGTTCATCAGGCTTTCCTTACGTGTTCACTGGTTTTCAGTTCCTGGTATTCGTTCAGCTCGCTGTAGTTGCTGCGGCGCTTCTCCAGATCGCTCTGAATCTGGCGCATCAGGGTACGGTCAACCTTCAGCAGGCGCACCACGCCGGCGGTGATCAGATAGCCGACGCCGGGAATGACTGAGAATAGCAGCACGATACCGTTCAGCGCGGAGGCGCTTTGCGCTTTCGCGCCGGCGTCGTAGCCGTACCATGACAGCAGGAAACCGACCATTGCCCCGGCGACCGCCAGGCCGACCTTCAGGAAGAACAGATTACCGGAGAAGCTGATACCGGTGATGCGCTTGCCGGTTTTCCATTCGCCGTAGTCATCAACGTCGGACATTAGCGACCAGTGTAGCGGGGAAGGGATTTGATGCAGAATGTTGAGCAGGAAGTAGAGCACCATAATCAGCGTGGTGGCGTGTGGATTAAAGAAATAGAAGGCGCAGGAGAACACGGCCAGCACGATATTGGTCCAGAAGAAAACCTGCAGTTTGCACCAGCGGTCGGTCAGGACTTTCGCCAGCATGCTGCCAATCATCATCCCAACTACGCCGAGGCTGATAAACAGGGTGGCAAAATGGGTGCTTTGTCCCATCACCCAGGTGACGTAGTACATGGTGGCGGCCATGCGGATAAAGCCCGGACAGACGTTGCACAGCGTGAGCAGCAGGATGCGCACCCACTGGTCATTTTTCCAGACGTCTTTCAGATCTTTTTTCAGTTCGTCATTCGTCTGCACCGCCGGGCGGATACGTTCGCGCACGGTGGCGAAGCAGAACAGGAACATACACATACCGATAAAGGCCAGCACGGTCATCGCCATCTGGTAGCCCTTCGCTTTATCGGCGCCGCCGAACCAGTCGGCCATTGGCAGCAGCGTCAATGACAGCAGGAGCGTGGCGATACCCACCATGACGAAACGATAAGACTGGCAGGCAACACGCTCTTTCGGATCGGCGGTCATCACCGTTCCCAGCGAGCAGTAGGGAATATTAATCGCGGTATAGGTAATCGACAGCAGAAAGTAGGTCACAAACGCATAGATGACTTTGCTATTGTAGGTCCACTCAGGAGTGGTGAACATCAGGACGCTGAACAGGGCGTAGGGGAAGGCGATCCACAGCAGCCATGGACGAAAGCGACCATATTTACTACGGGTGCGGTCGGCAAGAGCGCCCATGATAGGGTCGGTTACCGCATCGATGACTCGCACCGAGAGCAGAAGTACGCCGACCAGCGCCGGCGCCAGTCCGAATATATCAGTGTAAAAATAGTTCACAAACAGCATGATGGCGCCAAAGATAATATTGCATCCGGCATCACCCATCCCGTAACCAATCTTTTCTCTTATTGAAAGCGTGTTCTCTGCCATGTGCGGTCTCTCCGTTGCAGTATGGAGAGAATTATTGGCTGCGGTTGGCAGAAATACGTTGCAGGAACTCGTTGACGATATGGATAAATAAGCTATGGAGGGGAAAGTGTGAAGCAGATAACAATGCTCTGCACCCATTATTCAGGGGAGGGCGCAGAGCAAAGTGAAGTATTGATGAGATGTATTATTGTGCTTTTATGGTGGCGGCGGCTTTCTCTTTAAACAGGTAGCCCACGCCCAGCACCGCAATCCATACCGGGATCAGCCAGACGGAAATCGCCATCCCCGGGGTCATCAGCATAATCACCAGCACCGCCGCCATAAACAGCAGGCACAGCCAGTTGCCCAGCGGATAGAAGAGGGCCGGGAAACGCGTGACCACGCCCTGCTGCTTTTTGGCGCGACGGAATTTCATATGCGCGAGGCTGATCATCGCCCAGTTGATGACCAGGGCTGAGACCACCAGCGCCATCAGCAGACCGAAAGCAGATTCAGGCGCCAGGTAGTTGATCAGCACGCACAGCGCAGTGACCAGGGCCGAGACGAGAATGGTATTCACCGGCACGCCGCGTTTGTCGACGCTGAGCAGCGCTTTTGGCGCGTTGCCCTGCTGAGCAAGGCCGAACAGCATACGGCTGTTGCAGTACACGCAGCTGTTATAAACCGACAGCGCTGCCGTCAGCACCACCACGTTCAGAGCGTTTGCCACCAGCGTATCGCCAAGCTCATGGAAGATCAGGACGAACGGACTGGTGTCCGCGGTGACGCGGGTCCACGGCAGCAGGGAGAGCAGCACCGCCAGCGAACCAACATAGAAGATCAGAATACGGTAAATAACCTGATTGGTGGCTTTAGGAATGCTTTGCTCCGGATTATCCGCTTCCGCGGCGGTGATCCCCACCAGCTCCAGGCCGCCAAAGGAGAACATGATGATCGCCATCATCATCACCAGCCCGTAAAAGCCGTGCGGCAGGAAGCCCCCCTGGTCCCACAGGTTACGTACCGTCGCCTGCGGGCCGCCGTTGCCGCTGAACAGCAGCCAGCCGCCGAACAAAATCATCGCCACTACGGCGACCACTTTGATAATCGCGAACCAGAATTCCATTTCACCGAACACTTTGACATTGGTCAGGTTAATGGCGTTGATGGCGATGAAGAAGACCGCCGCCGAGGCCCAGGTAGGGATTTCCGGCCACCAGAACTGGATATATTTGCCAACGGCGGTCAGTTCCGCCATGGCCACCAGGACATACAGTACCCAGTAGTTCCAGCCGGAGGCGAAGCCGGCAAAACCGCCCCAGTATTTGTAAGCAAAGTGGCTAAATGAGCCGGCCACCGGCTCTTCCACCACCATTTCGCCCAGCTGACGCATGATCAGGAAAGCGATAAAACCGGCGATAGCGTAACCAAGAATGATACCCGGGCCGGCGGACTGAATGACGGACGCGCTCCCCAGAAACAGGCCGGTGCCGATAGCCCCGCCCAGCGCGATGAGCTGAATGTGACGGTTTTTCAGGCCGCGCTTCAGCCGATCGCCGTGCTGTTGACCTTCCATATGAAACCTCGTGTGTGGTTATTTTTTGTGTACGTCATCCGTCAGGTTGCTGCTTCACTGCTGTCCCTGCCTGAAAGCATAGCCAGCGAAAATTTGGGCGAAGTGGCCCACTTTTTACCCGAGTGATGGCGCGCACATATTGTTGTGTTTGTGTATTTTGGAACTTCCGTTTCTGTATTGTTTTGTTTACGGAAGGCTGTGTGGTAATTCCGAAAAAGGCCTTTCGTCTCCGGCAGAATAGTGGTAAGCGCGTTTGAATGCACCTGCTTTATGAAGGGATGATGACGATGTGTCTAAAAAGACATCAATAGTCACAATCTGTCGTATTTTGATGCATGCTGTTTTGTCATTATTTATTCACTGTAAGTGACTCTGCATTCATTTATTGCAGCGTTGAATCGGTTCAGAAAGCGTAATTTTTCGTTTCTATAAAGTTAAGGCTACCTCTTTGTGAGTAAACGTAACATTTGTGCAAGGTTACATTTCTGAAATGTTATTTCTGTAAGGTTGTTAAAATGTCCCGGGTTTACTGATTTCAATCAAAACCTGTATGGACAGAAGGTGAATACTTTGTTACTTTAGCGCTACGAACTTTAAATTGGTAAGACCAATTGACTCCGGGCTAATGGCAGAGACAGGGAATATGGCCTACAGCAAAATCCGCCAACCAAAATTATCCGATGTGATAGAGCAGCAGCTGGAGTTTCTGATTCTTGAGGGGACCTTGCGCCCCGGTGAAAAACTCCCGCCAGAACGCGAACTGGCTAAACAGTTCGACGTTTCCCGCCCCTCGCTGCGTGAGGCGATTCAACGCCTCGAAGCCAAGGGCTTGTTGCTTCGTCGTCAGGGAGGTGGAACGTTTGTTCAGAGCCGCCTGTGGCAGAGCTTCAGCGATCCGCTGGTTGAGCTGCTGTCCGATCACCCTGAATCCCAATTCGATCTGCTTGAGACCCGTCACGCGCTGGAAGGCATCGCGGCCTATTACGCGGCGCTGCGCAGCAATGATGAGGATCGCGACCGTATCCGTGAGCTGCATCAGGCTATTGAACGCGCTCAGCAGTCGGGCGATTTGGACGCTGAGTCCGGCGCCGTCGTCCAGTATCAAATCGCCGTCACCGAGGCGGCACACAATGTGGTGTTGCTTCATCTGCTAAGGTGTATGGAGCCGATGTTGGCGCAAAACGTGCGTCAGAACTTTGAATTGCTGTATGCCCGGCGGGAAATGCTCCCGTTGGTCAGCAACCATCGCACTCGCATTTTCGAGGCGATAATGGCCGGGGAGCCGGAGCAGGCGCGTGAAGCGTCGCACCGTCACCTGGCGTTCATTGAGGAAATTTTGCTGGATCGTAGTCGTGAGCAGAGCCGTCGAGAGCGCTCACTGCGTCGTTTACAGCAACGAAAGGACGAGAACTCCGGTTCTTAAGCGCCATTTTTAGAGCGCGGCAACTAAACGCAGAACCTGTCTTATTGAATTTTTGGTTGTTCCAGCGTGAAGAACGAAGAGTTCAATGGGACAGGTTCCAGATTAATCAACGATTAGATAGATAAGGAATACCCCCATGTCAGAACGTTTACACAATGACGTGGATCCGATCGAAACTCGCGACTGGCTACAGGCGATCGAATCGGTCATCCGTGAAGAAGGTGTTGAGCGCGCTCAGTATCTGATTGACCAACTCCTTTCTGAAGCCCGTAAAGGCGGAGTGAAGGTTGCTGCAGGCGCTTCCGCCGGCAACTACGTCAACACTATTGCCGTTGAAGATGAGCCGGAATACCCGGGCAATCTGGATCTGGAACGTCGCATTCGTTCTGCGATTCGCTGGAACGCCATCATGACCGTTCTGCGCGCGTCGAAAAAAGATCTCGAACTGGGCGGCCACATGGCGTCCTATCAGTCTTCCGCGACCTTCTACGAAGTCTGCTTCAACCACTTCTTCCGCGCGCGCACTGAGAAAGATGGCGGCGATCTGGTGTACTTCCAGGGTCACATCTCTCCGGGCGTATATGCACGTGCGTTCCTGGAAGGCCGTCTGACCGAAGAGCAGATGGACAACTTCCGCCAGGAAGTTCACGGCAAGGGTCTGTCCTCTTATCCGCACCCGAAACTGATGCCGGAATTCTGGCAGTTCCCGACCGTATCCATGGGTCTGGGGCCGTTGGGCGCTATCTATCAGGCCAAATTCCTGAAATATCTGGAACACCGCGGTCTGAAAGACACCTCCGAACAAACCGTTTACGCCTTCCTGGGCGACGGCGAGATGGATGAGCCGGAATCAAAAGGCGCTATCACCATCGCCACCCGTGAAAAACTGGACAACCTGGTCTTCGTCATCAACTGCAACCTGCAGCGTCTGGACGGCCCGGTCACCGGTAACGGCAAAATCATTAACGAACTGGAAGGCATCTTCGGTGGTGCTGGCTGGAACGTTATCAAGGTTATCTGGGGCGGCCGTTGGGATGAGCTGCTGCGTAAAGACACCAGCGGTAAGCTGATTCAGCTGATGAACGAAACCGTTGACGGCGACTACCAGACCTTCAAATCCAAAGACGGCGCTTACGTTCGTGAGCACTTCTTCGGCAAATATCCGGAAACCGCTGCCCTGGTCGCTGACTGGACTGACGAGCAGATCTGGGCTCTGAACCGCGGTGGTCACGATCCGAAGAAAGTCTACGCTGCATTGAAGAAAGCGCAGGAGACCAAAGGTCAGCCGACCGTGATCCTGGCGCATACCATTAAAGGTTATGGTATGGGCGATACCGCTGAAGGTAAGAACATCGCGCACCAGGTTAAGAAAATGAACATGGACGGTGTTCGCTACGTCCGCGATCGTTTCAATGTGCCGGTGGCGGATGCCGATCTCGAAAAACTGCCGTACGTAACCTTCCCGGAAGGTTCCGAAGAGCACACTTACCTGCACGCTCAGCGTCAGAAGCTGAACGGCTATCTGCCGACTCGTCAGCCTAAGTTCACTGAGAAACTCGAGCTGCCGACCCTGGCCGACTTCAGCGCGCTGCTGGAAGAGCAAAACAAAGAAATCTCTACCACTATCGCTTTCGTTCGCGCCCTGAACGTGATGCTGAAGAACAAGTCGATCAAAGATCGTCTGGTGCCGATCATCGCCGACGAAGCGCGTACCTTCGGTATGGAAGGTCTGTTCCGTCAGATCGGTATTTACAGCCCGAACGGCCAGCAGTATACCCCGCAGGACCGTGAGCAGGTTGCTTACTACAAAGAAGACGAGAAAGGCCAGATTCTGCAGGAAGGGATCAACGAGCTGGGCGCAGGCGCATCCTGGCTGGCTGCTGCGACCTCTTACAGCACCAACAACCTGCCGATGATCCCGTTCTACATCTACTACTCGATGTTCGGCTTCCAGCGTATCGGCGATCTGTGCTGGGCGGCTGGCGATCAGCAGGCTCGCGGCTTCCTGATTGGCGGGACTTCCGGTCGTACTACCCTGAACGGCGAAGGTCTGCAGCACGAAGATGGTCACAGCCACATTCAGTCGCTGACTATCCCGAACTGTATCTCTTACGACCCGGCGTACGCCTATGAAGTGGCTGTCATCATGCATGATGGTCTGGTCCGTATGTACGGCGAAGCGCAAGAGAACGTTTACTACTACATCACTACGCTGAACGAAAACTACCACATGCCGGCCATGCCGGAAGGCGCCGAGGAAGGTATCCGTAAAGGTATCTACAAACTCGAAACCATCGAAGGTAGCAAAGGTAAAGTTCAGCTGCTGGGCTCCGGTTCTATCCTGCGTCACGTGCGTGAAGCAGCGCAGATCCTGGCGAAAGACTACGGCGTGGGTTCCGACGTGTATAGCGTTACCTCCTTCACCGAACTGGCGCGTGATGGCCAGGATTGCGAACGCTGGAACATGCTGCACCCGCTGGAAACCCCGCGCGTGCCGTATATCGCTCAGGTAATGAACGACGCTCCGGCAGTGGCATCCACTGACTATATGAAACTGTTCGCTGAGCAGGTTCGTACTTACGTACCGGCTGATGATTACCGCGTACTGGGTACCGATGGCTTCGGTCGTTCCGACAGCCGTGAAAACCTGCGTCACCACTTCGAAGTCGATGCTTCCTATGTGGTCGTAGCAGCGCTGGGCGAACTGGCTAAACGTGGTGAAATCGATAAGAAAGTGGTGGCTGACGCTATCGCGAAATTCGACATCGATGCAGAAAAAGTTAACCCGCGTCTGGCGTAAGAGGTAAAAGAATAATGGCTATCGAAATCAAAGTACCGGACATCGGGGCTGATGAAGTTGAAATCACCGAGATCCTGGTCAAAGTTGGCGACAAAGTAGAAGCTGAACAGTCGCTGATCACCGTAGAAGGCGACAAAGCCTCTATGGAAGTCCCGTCTCCGCAGGCTGGCGTCGTGAAAGAGATTAAAGTCTCCGTCGGCGACAAAACCGAGACTGGCAAACTGATTATGATTTTCGATTCCGCCGAGGGTGCAGCCGCCGCTGCACCTGCGCAGGAAGAGAAGAAAGAAGCCGCTCCGGCCGCCGCTGCTCCAGCGGCTGCCGCGGCAGCGAAAGAAGTTCACGTCCCGGATATCGGCGGCGATGAAGTCGAAGTCACCGAGATCATGGTTAAAGTGGGCGACACCATCGCCGCTGAGCAATCCCTGATCACCGTAGAAGGCGATAAAGCCTCTATGGAAGTTCCGGCGCCGTTCGCCGGTACCGTCAAAGAGATCAAAATCAATACCGGCGATAAAGTTTCCACCGGCTCCCTGATTATGATCTTCGAAGTGGCGGGGGCCGCGCCCCCCCCCCCCCCCCCCCC
>NZ_GL882850.1:2223-3577 GCF_000195655.1 Klebsiella sp. MS 92-3 | reverse complement strand
GCCGCTCCGGCACAGGCTGCCGCGCCGGCTGCTGCGGCTCCGGCTGCCGCAGCAGGCGTGAAAGATGTTAACGTCCCGGACATCGGCGGCGACGAAGTTGAAGTCACCGAAGTGATGGTTAAAGTCGGCGATAAAGTCGCGGCGGAACAGTCCCTGATCACCGTAGAGGGCGACAAAGCCTCTATGGAAGTTCCGGCGCCGTTCGCGGGTACCGTTAAAGAGATCAAAATCAGCACCGGCGATAAAGTCAAAACCGGTTCCCTGATCATGGTCTTCGAAGTGGAAGGCGCTGCGCCCGCCGCCGCTCCGGCTCAGGCTGCTGCACCGGCACCAGCTGCTGCCCCGGCTCAGGCCGCTAAGCCTGCCGCTGCGCCGGCTGCGAAAGCAGAAGGTAAAAGCGAATTCGCTGAAAACGATGCCTACGTTCACGCGACCCCGCTGATTCGCCGCCTGGCGCGCGAGTTCGGTGTTAACCTGGCGAAAGTGAAAGGCACCGGCCGTAAAGGTCGTATCCTGCGCGAAGACGTTCAGGCTTACGTGAAAGAAGCGGTTAAACGCGCTGAATCCGCACCGGCTGCTGCCGCAGGCGGCGGTATCCCGGGCATGCTGCCGTGGCCGAAGGTTGACTTCAGCAAGTTTGGCGAAGTCGAAGAAGTGGAGCTGGGTCGTATCCAGAAAATCTCTGGCGCCAACCTGAGCCGTAACTGGGTGATGATCCCGCACGTTACCCACTTCGACAAAACCGATATCACCGATCTGGAAGCGTTCCGCAAGCAGCAGAATGCCGAAGCTGAGAAGCGTAAACTGGACGTGAAATTCACTCCAGTGGTCTTCATCATGAAAGCGGTTGCCGCTGCGCTTGAGCAGATGCCGCGCTTCAACAGCTCGCTCTCCGAAGATGGTCAGCGCCTGACGCTGAAGAAATACATCAACATCGGTGTGGCGGTGGATACCCCGAACGGTCTGGTGGTTCCGGTCTTCAAAGACGTGAACAAGAAGAGCATCACCGAGCTGTCTCGTGAATTGACCACCATCTCGAAGAAAGCGCGCGATGGCAAACTGACGGCTGGCGAAATGCAGGGCGGTTGCTTCACCATCTCCAGCATCGGCGGCCTGGGTACCACCCACTTCGCGCCGATTGTTAACGCGCCGGAAGTGGCCATCCTCGGCGTGTCTAAGTCCGCGATGGAGCCGGTATGGAATGGTAAAGAGTTTGTGCCGCGCCTGATGCTGCCGATCTCTCTGTCCTTCGACCACCGCGTCATCGACGGTGCTGATGGTGCCCGCTTCATTACCATCATTAACAACACCCTGAGCGACATTCGCCGCCTGGTGATGTAATCGAAAAAAAAAA
>NZ_GL882850.1:0-2092 GCF_000195655.1 Klebsiella sp. MS 92-3 | reverse complement strand
GTTTTTTTTCTGATAACCTCAGGCTGTTGGGGATTATCAGCAACAAAGGACAAAATCGTTTGCCGTTTGTTGTTTAAAAATTGTTAACAATTTTGTAAAATACACGCGGATAGAACGTCCCGGTGGACTTGGGCGTAAGAATAATAGCGTCAGACCCGCCGGATATAAATTACAGAGGTCATGATGAGTACTGAAATCAAAACTCAGGTCGTGGTACTTGGGGCAGGCCCCGCAGGTTACTCTGCAGCCTTCCGTTGCGCTGATTTAGGTCTGGAAACCGTCATCGTAGAACGTTACAGCACCCTCGGTGGTGTTTGTCTGAACGTGGGTTGTATCCCTTCTAAAGCGCTGCTGCACGTGGCAAAAGTTATCGAAGAAGCGAAAGCGCTGGCCGAACACGGCATCGTTTTCGGCGAACCGAAAACTGACATTGACAAGATCCGCACCTGGAAAGAAAAAGTCATCACTCAGCTGACCGGTGGTCTGGCTGGCATGGCCAAAGGTCGTAAAGTGAAGGTGGTTAACGGTCTGGGTAAATTTACCGGCGCTAACACCCTGGAAGTGGAAGGCGAAAACGGCAAAACCGTGATCAACTTCGACAACGCTATCATCGCGGCGGGTTCCCGTCCGATTCAGCTGCCGTTTATCCCGCATGAAGATCCGCGCGTATGGGACTCCACCGACGCTCTGGAACTGAAATCTGTACCGAAACGCATGCTGGTGATGGGCGGCGGTATCATCGGTCTGGAAATGGGTACCGTATACCATGCGCTGGGTTCAGAGATTGACGTGGTGGAAATGTTCGACCAGGTTATCCCGGCTGCCGACAAAGACGTGGTGAAAGTCTTCACCAAACGCATCAGCAAGAAATTTAACCTGATGCTGGAAACCAAAGTGACTGCCGTTGAAGCGAAAGAAGACGGTATTTACGTTTCCATGGAAGGTAAAAAAGCACCGGCGGAAGCGCAGCGTTACGACGCAGTGCTGGTCGCTATCGGCCGCGTACCGAACGGTAAAAACCTCGATGCAGGTAAAGCTGGCGTGGAAGTTGACGATCGCGGCTTCATCCGCGTTGACAAACAAATGCGCACCAACGTGCCGCACATCTTTGCTATCGGCGATATCGTCGGTCAGCCGATGCTGGCGCACAAAGGTGTCCATGAAGGCCACGTTGCCGCAGAAGTTATCTCCGGTCTGAAACACTACTTCGATCCGAAAGTGATCCCATCCATCGCCTACACTGAACCAGAAGTGGCATGGGTCGGTCTGACCGAGAAAGAAGCGAAAGAGAAAGGCATCAGCTACGAAACCGCCACCTTCCCGTGGGCTGCTTCCGGCCGTGCTATCGCTTCTGACTGCGCAGATGGTATGACCAAACTGATCTTCGACAAAGAGACCCACCGTGTTATCGGCGGCGCGATTGTCGGCACCAACGGCGGCGAGCTGCTGGGTGAGATCGGCCTGGCTATCGAGATGGGCTGTGACGCTGAAGACATCGCCCTGACCATCCACGCTCACCCGACTCTGCACGAGTCCGTTGGCCTGGCGGCGGAAGTGTTCGAAGGCAGCATCACCGACCTGCCAAACGCCAAAGCGAAGAAAAAGTAACTTTTTCTTTCAGGAAAAAAGCATAAGCGGCTCCGGGAGCCGCTTTTTTTATGCCTGATGTTTAGAACTATGTCACTGTTCATAAACCGCTACACCTCATACATACTTTGAAAATAGTCACTCAGTAAACTTATAGGTAGTTAATGATATCGATGAGGTGTGAGATGAAACGCTTTTTAACCACAGCGCTGGTCGCTGCAACGTTTTTTACCGGTGTGGCTTGCGCCGCTGACGCCAACATTCCCTGGGCGGACAACAGCGGCGGTACGGAAACGACCCACATTGCGGCGATGGGCCAGGATCTGAATGCCCAGCATCAGCAGGTGACGAAGACCAATGAAGGGGTATGGGCGGCGAATTCCGGTAGCATCAGCGCTGACGAAGCGGCATTATCCAGCACAAAACCAGCCTTTGCCGGCGATCCTTCTCTGATGCCTCACCAGGGCTAAGTGAATGAAAACGCCCGGTTGCGTGAGTGCAACCG
>NZ_GL882849.1:10252-21922 GCF_000195655.1 Klebsiella sp. MS 92-3 | reverse complement strand
TTGGGTGTCCAACTTTTGGGGTGCAGTCCAGCAGCGCCGCCGGGCAATAGACATCTACGGGTTATTTCCCGCCCGCCAGTTCAAGGAAGCTACCCGTCACATACGACGCTTTGTCGCTCAGCAGCCAGGCAATGGCCTGAGCGACCTCTTCCGGCTGGCCGCCGCGCTGCATCGGTAGCGAACCTTTCACTCGATCCACGCGTCCCGGTTCACCGCCGGAGGCGTGCATCTCGGTATAAATCAGCCCCGGACGCACGCCGTTGACCCGGATCCCCTGCGCCGCCACCTCCAGCGCCAGCCCGGTAGTCAGGGTATCTACCGCCCCTTTCGACGCGGCATAGTCAACGTACTCCCCCGGCGCGCCAAGGCGCGAGGCCGCCGACGAAACGTTAACTATCGCCCCGCCCTTGCCGCCATGCCGATGTGACATGCGCTTTACCGCCTCACGGCAACAGAGGAAGTAACCGGTGACGTTGGTGGCCAGCACGCGGTTAATACGCTCGGCGCTCAGGCTCTCCACCGTACACTGGGTAAACAGGATCCCGGCGTTGTTGACCAGCGCCGTCAGCGGCTCGCCCATGCGGTCGATCGCCTCAAACATCGCCATCACCTGCGCTTCATCGCTGATGTCCGCCCGCAGCGCCGTGGCTTTGCCACCAGACGCCACAATGGTATTCACCACCTCGGTGGCGGCGTTAATGTTGTGATGGTAATTGACCGCCACGGTATATCCTTCCTGCGCCAACAGCAGCGCCGTCGCCCGGCCTATGCCGCGGCTCGCGCCGCTAATAAGAGCTATTCCCATACCTTCCCTCCAAAAAAATAAAGGCGCCGCAGCGCCTTTAAAAGTTTAGCTAAAACGCAAACTTACTGGTATTCGCTCATCGGCACGCAGGAGCAGAACAGGTTGCGGTCGCCGTAGACATCATCCAGACGTTTCACCGTCGGCCAGTACTTGTTGTGCAACCCTGCCGGGAATACCGCCAGCTCACGGCTGTACGGATGGTTCCACTCGCCCACCAGCTCGCCCTGGGTGTGTGGCGCGTTCACCAGAGGGTTATCCTCCAACGACCATTCGCCGGCTTTGACGCGGTCGATTTCCGCGCGGATCGCCAGCATCGCGTCGATAAAGCGGTCCAGCTCGACCTTGCTTTCCGATTCCGTCGGCTCAACCATCAGCGTCCCCGCTACCGGGAAAGACATGGTCGGGGCATGGAAGCCAAAGTCGATCAGGCGCTTGGCGATATCCAGCTCGCTAATGCCGGTCTCTTCTTTCAGCGGACGAATATCGAGAATACATTCGTGCGCTACGCGACCATCGCGACCGGTGTAGAGCACCGGGTAGGCGTCTTTCAGTCGGGTAGCGATGTAGTTGGCGTTAAGGATCGCGTTCTGGCTCGCCTGCTTCAGCCCTTCCGCGCCCATCATGCGGATATACATCCAGCTGATCGGCAAAATGGACGCGCTGCCGAACGGCGCGGCGGAAACCGCGCCCTGGCGGGTCAGCATACCTTCAATCTGTACCACGCTGTGGCCCGGCACGAACGGCGCCAGGTGCGCTTTCACGCCGATTGGGCCCATGCCCGGGCCGCCGCCGCCGTGCGGAATGCAGAACGTTTTATGCAGGTTGAGGTGCGAAACGTCGGCGCCGATAAAGCCCGGAGAGGTGATCCCGACCTGGGCGTTCATGTTGGCGCCGTCGAGATAAACCTGGCCGCCAAACTGGTGCACGATCTCGCACACTTCGCGAATGGTCTCTTCATACACGCCGTGGGTCGACGGATAGGTGACCATGATGCAGGAGAGATTGGCCCCCGCCTGCTCTGCTTTTTCACGCAGATCGGCGAGATCGATGTTGCCGTTTTTATCACAGGCAACGACCACTACCTGCATACCCGCCATCTGCGCGGAAGCCGGGTTGGTGCCGTGCGCGGAGCTAGGGATCAGGCAGATATCGCGATGGCCTTCGTTGCGGCTCTCGTGATAATGGCGAATCGCCAGCAGGCCAGCATATTCACCCTGCGCGCCGGAGTTCGGCTGCATACAGACGGCGTCATAGCCGGTCAGTTTCACCAGCCAGTCTGAAAGCTGGGCGATCATCTGCTGATAACCTTCCGCCTGCTCGACCGGGCAGAACGGGTGCAGCTCAGCGAATTCCGGCCAGGTGATCGGGATCATCTCCGCCGCGGCGTTCAGTTTCATGGTGCAGGAGCCCAGCGGGATCATCGCCTGGTTCAGCGCCAGATCTTTACGCTCCAGGGCGTGCATGTAGCGCATCATCTCGGTTTCGCTATGGTAGCGGTTAAACACCGGATGGGTGAGGATCGCATCGTCGCGCAGCATCGCCGCCGGGATCGAACGGCTATCCAGCGCCACGTCTTTATCCAGGGTATCGATATCCAGACCGTGATCGTCGCCGACGATAGCGCGGAACAGGTTCAGCACATCTTCGCGGGTGGTCGCTTCATCGAGCGTAATGCCCACCGCGCCGTGAATATCGCTGCGCAGGTTAATCTGCAGGTCTTCGGCACGCGCCAGCACCGCGGCTTTATCCGCCACTTCGACGCACAGGGTGTCGAAGTAGTGGGCATGGCGCAGCTTCAGCCCTTTCTTCTGCAGGCCGTCGGCCAGAATGTCGGTCAGACGATGAATGCGGCCAGCGATACGTTTCAGACCCGCCGGGCCGTGGAATACCGCGTACAGGCTGGCGATGTTGGCCAGCAGAACCTGCGAGGTACAAATGTTGGAGTTCGCTTTCTCACGGCGGATGTGCTGCTCGCGAGTCTGCATCGCCATGCGCAGCGCGGTATTCCCCGCCGCATCTTTCGATACGCCGATAATCCGGCCCGGCATGGAGCGTTTGAATTCATCTTTCGCCGCGAAGAAGGCCGCGTGCGGGCCGCCGTAGCCCATCGGCACGCCGAAGCGTTGGGCGGAACCGAAAACGATATCCGCGCCCTGCTTGCCCGGCGCCGTCAGCAGCACCAGCGCCATAAAGTCGGCGGCGACGCTGACAATCACTTTGCGCGCTTTCAGCTCGGCGATCAGTTTGCTGTAATCGTGGATTTCGCCGGTGGTGCCCACCTGCTGCAGCAGCACACCGAAGACATCCTGGTGATCGAGCACTTTGTCGGCGTCATCGACGATGACGTCGAAGCCGAAGGTTTCCGCGCGGGTGCGAACCACGTCCAGGGTTTGCGGATGGACGTCGGCGGCAACGAAGAAGCGGTTGGCGCTCTTCAGTTTACTGACGCGTTTGGCCATCGCCATCGCTTCGGCGGCGGCGGTGGCTTCATCAAGCAGCGAAGCGGAAGCGATATCCAACCCGGTCAGATCCAGAGTGACCTGCTGGAAGTTGAGCAGCGACTCCAGACGGCCCTGGGATACTTCCGGCTGGTAAGGGGTATAGGCGGTATACCAGCCCGGGTTTTCCAGCATGTTGCGCTGAATGACCGGCGGCAGCTGCACGGCGGTATAGCCCATGCCGATGTAAGACTTGAAGCGCTTGTTGCGACTGGCAATCGCCTTCAGCTCCGCCAGCGCGGCGAATTCGGTAGTCGCGTCGCCCACCTGCGGTGGGGTCGCCAGCTGGATATCCTGCGGCACAATCTGGCCGATCAGGGCGTTAAGCGAATCCGCGCCGACGGTCTTCAGCATCTCTTGCTGCTGCTGAGCGTCCGGGCCAATGTGACGTTCAATAAAGGCGTCGCGGTTTTCAAGCTGACTTAAAGTCTGAGTCATGAGCGATGGTTCCTGAAACGTGCGGTGAATCGTGGTTGTCTGACTGGTTTGCCCGGCAAGCGCTGATGCTTACCGGGCCAGAATACGCAAAATCATTCGCGTTGCAGGAAGGCGGCGACACAGCGACTCCCCGGGAGCTTACAAAAGTAAGTGACCGGGGGGAGCCAGGAAGCCAACGCCCCTGCAGCGTGAAGGATGAAGCGTATTTATTCGTCTTCCAGTAAAGCTTCATACGCGGCGGCATCCAGCAGCGCGGCAACCTGCGCTTCGTCGCTGGCTTTGATCTTGAAGATCCAGCCGTCGGTATACGGGTCGCTGTTGACCAGTTCCGGAGAGTCGTTCAGCTCTTCGTTGACGGCAACGATTTCACCGCTAATCGGCGCGTAGATATCGGAGGCCGCCTTCACGGATTCGGCAACCGCGCAATCGGCGCCCGCTTCAACGGTGGCGCCCACTTCCGGCAGGTCAACGAAAACCATATCGCCAAGCAGCTCCTGCGCGTGCTCGGTGATCCCTACGGTATAGGTGCCGTCCGCTTCTTTACGCAGCCACTCGTGTTCTTTGCTGTATTTCAGTTCTGCTGGTACGTTGCTCATCAATTCATCTCCAAAAAAGGGAAATCACACAATGGCTTTGCCATTGCGTACAAAACCAGGTTTAGTCACTTTTACCGGCATTTCACGGTTACGGATTTGCACCACCGCGGTGTCGCCAATCCCGGCCGGCACGCGAGCCAGCGCGATGCTGTAGCCCAACGTCGGCGAGAAGGTGCCGCTGGTGATAATGCCTTCTTTTTGATTACCGTCGCTATCGGTAAAACGGACCGGCAGACCACCGCGCAGGACGCCTTTCTCGGTCATCACCAGGCCAACCAGCTGCTCGGTGCCTTTTTCGCGCTGCATCTCCAGCGCTTCGCGGCCGATGAAGTTACGATCGGCGGGCTCCCAGGCGATAGTCCAGCCCATGTTCGCCGCCAGCGGAGAAACGCCTTCGTCCATCTCCTGGCCGTACAGGTTCATCCCAGCCTCCAGGCGCAGGGTGTCGCGCGCGCCAAGACCGCACGGCTTAACGCCAGCGTCCAGCAGACCGCGCCAGAAATCAGCCGCCTGCTCGTTCGGCATCGCAATTTCATAACCCGCTTCGCCGGTATAGCCGGTGGTGGCGATAAACAGGTCGCCGGCCTGCACGCCGAAGAACGGCTTCATGCCTTCCACGGCCTGACGCTGAGCGTCGGTAAACAGCGTCGCCGCCTTCGCTTTCGCCTGGGGGCCCTGCACCGCGATCAGCGACAGATCGTCGCGAACGGTAATTTCAAGGCCGTAAGGTTCAGCTTGTTCGGAGATCCAGGCGAGGTCTTTTTCGCGGGTGGCGGAGTTAACAACGAGGCGGAAATAATCTTCAGAAAGGAAATAGACAATCAGGTCGTCGATGACGCCGGCGGAGGCGGTCAGCATGCCGGTGTAGAGCGCTTTGCCTGGGGTGGTGAGCTTCGCCACATCGTTGGCCAGCAAATAGCGCAAGAACTCGCGGATCCGGCTGCCGTGGAAATCGACGATGGTCATATGCGACACATCGAACATCCCTGCATCGCCGCGCACCGCATGGTGCTCATCAATCTGGGACCCGTAATGCAGCGGCATCATCCAGCCATGGAAATCCACCATGCGCGCGCCGCACAGCGTGTGTTGTTCATACAACGGAGTCTGTTGAGCCATCTTTTCCTCATCGAATAAAACGGAACCAGCCACGAAATTGTCGGCGATTTTGCGCCACGAAATTCGGCGTCGGCATCGCTGACGGACGCCGACGCAAACGTTCTCTTTGGCCTGAACTTACCACCGAACCCGGCGCTAAACCATAAGCTCATTCAGGGCATCACATTAGCTTATGGCTAAAATCCGCCGAAAAGCCTACAGAGTTATTGACTGGAAAAAAGCGATTTACGCCACATAAAATTAACATTAACGGCGCGACAATTAGGTAATGATGGTGTTTTATGCGATTTTACGGCTCTAATTTCTTTAACAAAAAAAAGGACGCATTAATAAATCTAATGCGAAAAAAGAGGTGAAATTAGAATATTTCAAATGAGGGGGAAAACCCGGCGCCCAGGCCGGGTGAAAGAAGTGTGACGCGGTTAACGTAACCAGGCAGGCAGATCGTTGAGGCCCATCGCCTGGCGAATCAGCTGCGGTTTCACGCCCGGCAGCGTATCGGCCAGTTTGAGTCCCACATCGCGAAGAAATTTCTTCGCCGGATGGCTCCCGGAGAACATTTCGCGGAAGCCCTGCATGCCCGCCAGCATCAGCGCCGCGCTGTGCTTGCGGCTGCGCTCGTAGCGGCGCAGATAAAGATGCTGGCCGATATCTTTGCCCTGAGCGTGCAGGCGCTTCAGCTCGTCAATAAGCTCGGCGGCATCCATAAAACCGAGGTTGACCCCCTGCCCGGCCAGCGGATGGATGGTATGCGCGGCATCGCCGACCAGCGCCAGCCGGTGGGCGGCAAACTGACGGGCATAGCGGCCGGTCAGCGGGAAAACTTCACGTTCACTTGCCAGCTGGCAGAGGCCAAGGCGATTATCGAACGCGATATTCAGCGCCTGGTTGAAGGTGGTTTCATCAGCCTGCTGCATCCGCTGCGCTTCCCCCGGCGATAGCGACCAGACGATCGAGCACAGGTGCGGATCGCTGAGCGGCAGGAAGGCGAGGATCCCGTCGCCATGGAACGCCTGGCGGGCCACCGCCTGATGCGGCTCAGCGGTACGGATGGTCGCCACCAGCGCATGATGATGGTAATCCCAGAAGGTCAGCGGAATATCGGCTTTATTGCGCAGCCATGAATTGGCACCATCGGCGCCGATCACCAGCCGCGCGGTCAGCATGCTGCCGTCCTGCAGGCTGAGAAAGGCTTCATTCTCGCCCCACGCCACCTGCTGAAGTTCCGCCGGAGCCAGCAGGGTAACGTCAGCGCAACGCTGCGCCTTCTGCCACAATGCATGATGCACTACGGCATTTTCGATAATATAGCCAAGGTGGCTAAAGCCCATGCTCTGGTCATCGAAGCTAATGTGGCCAAAGCTGTCTTTATCCCATACTTCCATACCGTGATAGCAGCTGGCCCGCTGGGCGACGATCTCGCGCCAGACGTCCAGCTTCGTCAGCAGCTTTTCGCTGGCGGCATTAATTGCCGAAACGCGCAGCGCCGGCGGCGCATCGGCGGCCAGCGGTCGCGGCTCTGCTTTCTCCAGCACTGCGACGCGCAGGCCGCTACCCTGTAGACCGCAGGCTACCGCCAGCCCCACCATTCCACCGCCAACAATGGCAACATCAACACTTTGCACGTTCTACTCCTTAACGGGGAACCCAACCGAGGGTACGCTGCGCCAGCGCATCGCGCGCCGGGGTAAATAATTCCATCGCCATCAGACCGACGTTGCGCCCCGCCACCAGCGGCGCCCAACGGTTGGCAAACAGATGCACCAGCCCATCGGTCACGCCGATGGTGGCGGCTTTATCCCCTGCCCTGCGCGCCTGATAGCGGCACAGCAGCGGATAATGACCGACATCTTCGCCGCTGAGATGGGCGTCAGCGAGTAATTCCGCCAGGCTCATCACATCGCGCAGGCCGAGATTAAAGCCCTGCCCGGCGATCGGGTGCAGCGTCTGCGCCGCATTGCCGACCAGCGCCAGGCGGTGCGACACCGCGCGGCTGGCGGTGGTGAGGGCCAGCGGATAGACGCTGCGTTTCCCGGCGTGGGTAATACGCCCCAGCCGCCAGCCGAACGCCTGCTGCAGCTCCTGACAAAAGCGTTCGTCAGACCAGCTCTGCACCTCATCGCGGCGCGACTGCGGATGACACCACACCAGCGAGCAGCGCCCTTGCGACATCGGCAGCATCGCCAGCGGGCCATGCTCGGTAAAGCGCTCGAAGGCGCGACCTTCGTGGGGCAACGCGGTGCTGACGTTAGCAATGATCGCTATCTGCTCATACGGCTGCTGCTGCCAGCTGATGCCGCAGCGGGCGCCCAGTGCCGAACGGGAACCGTCCGCCGCCACCAGCAGCTTACCGTTAATGATTTCGCCGCCCTCAAGCGTAAGGCTGACGCTCTCCTGGCTGCGACTGACCGCTTCCACTTTCGCCGGACAGTGCAGCGTGACGCCCGGCGCCTCGCGCAGCAGACCAAACAGCCGCTGGCCGACATCGTGGAGTTCAACCACCTGGCCCAGCGCCGACAGGCCATAATCCGCGGCCGCCAGATTCACAAACCCGGCATGACCGCGGTCGCTGACGTGTACTCGCTGGATGGGCGTCGCGCGTTCGGCGAGGCGTTGCCAGATACCGATACGCGCCAGCTGCTGGCAGGTGCCCGCAGCCAGGGCGATCGCCCGGTCGTCAAAGCCAGGGTGGCGTGAAGAATGCGGATCCTGCGCTTCAATGAGGTGGACCGGCAGCGCGCCGCCGGTCAAACGGGAGATGGCCAGCGCGAGCGTCGCGCCGGTCATCCCGCCCCCGACGATCAGCACGCTCATGACTGGCGCGCCGCCGCCATCAGCGCCTCGATCTCATCCGCCTTCTTCACCACGCCGGCGGTGAGATTTTCGTTACCGTCTTCGGTAATCACGATGTCATCTTCAATACGGATGCCGATGCCGCGATACTGCGCCGGCACGTCGGCATCGGTGGCGATATACAGTCCCGGCTCGACGGTCAGCACCATTCCCGGCTCCAGGACGCGCGAACGGTCGGTGTCGTAATTACCGACATCGTGCACATCCAGACCCAGCCAGTGGCTCAGGCCATGCATAAAGTACGGGCGGTGGGCGTTGTTGGCGATAAGCTCGTCAATCTCGCCTTTCAGGATCCCCAGCCGCACCAGGCCGGTAATCATAATGCGCACCACTTCCTGGTTGACCTGACAGATCGAGGTGCCCGGCCGATAGAGTTTCAGCGCGGTCTCCAGCGATTCGAGCACAATGTCGTAGATCTCGCGCTGCGGCTGGGTAAATTTACCGTTTACCGGGAAGGTGCGGGTAATGTCCCCGGCATAGCCGCGATACTCGCAGCCGGCGTCAATCAGGACTAAATCGCCGTCGCGCAGTTCAGATTCGTTTTCGGTGTAGTGCAGAATACAGCCGTTTTCGCCGCCGCCAACGATGGTGTTATAGGAGGGGAAACGTGCCCCGTGGCGGTTGAATTCATGGAGAATTTCACCTTCCAGCTGATATTCGAACATGCCAGGGCGGCATTTTTCCATCGCCCGGGTATGGGCCAGCGCGGTGATCTCCCCGGCGCGGCGCATCACGGCAAGCTCTTCCGCGGATTTAAACAGGCGCATCTCATGCACAATGGGCCGCCAGTCGATAACCGAGTTCGGCGCCTGCAGATTCTGGCGCGCGCCTTTGCGCAGTTTTTCGAGGGCGTTGAACACAATCTCATCGGCATAGGCATATTCACCCTGGGCGAAGTAGATCGCGTCCAGACCGTTGAGCAGCTGATACAGCTGCTGGTTGATTTCGCTGAACGCCAGCGCCCGGTCGACGCCAAGCTTCGCCGGCGCGGCCTCCTGGCCCAGACGGCGTCCAAACCAGATCTCAGCGGTCAGATCGCGAACCCGGTTGAACAGCACGCTATGGTTGTGGGTTTCATCGCTTTTAATCAACACCAGCAGCGCTTCCGGTTCGTTAAAGCCGGTGAAGTACCAGAAATCGCTGTTCTGCCGGTAGGGATATTCCGAATCTGCACTGCGCACCGCTTCCGGTGCGGCGAAAATCAGCGCCGCGCTGCCTGGCTGCATCTGCGCCAACAGCGTCTGGCGACGCGATAGAAATTCCTGCTGAGTCATGACGCCCCCTGAACGAATTTTAGTTAGTGTAATGTCGGTTTGCGGACTTCCGGTGCGGTTGGCTGCTGACGGGCAAAGGTGTCGTGGCACAGCAGTGCGGCAACGCGGACATACTCGATAATCTCCTCCAGAGACATCTCCAGCTCTTCCTGATCTTCGTCTTCATCGTAGCCCAGCTGGGCAATATTACGCAGATCGTCAATCGCTTCCCCGGTTTCATCCTTCACTTTATCCAGCTTCGGCTGGCTAACGCCAAGACCAAGCAGGAAGTGGTTGACCCAACCGGCGAGGGCGTCGGCACGGTCAAAGACGCTCACCGCATCGCCTTCCGGCAGATACAGTTGAAAGAGGAAACCGTCGTCATCCAGTGAATCGCTGATGGCGGAATGCATGTTACGCAGCGCCTGAGCCAGTTCATGGCCAAAGGCGAGACCTTCGTTGGTCAGGTCGTGCACCAGCGGCTGCCAGCTGCTGTCCGTGTTGCCGCCGCACAGCAATCCGCTGATCAAACCGTGCATTTCGGCCGGGGTGAGACCTACCCCTTGTTGGTTCAGTAACTGGTCTACATCGTTGTAACCAGGCATTTCGTTCTGTATAGACATGCGCATTCGTCATCGTTGGGAGGAATATTCATGGTATGCTACCACTTTGGACCCTGGTGAACCAGAATAGGGCTTGTATCTTCGCACCAGGGTAGCTATAGTGTCGCCCCTTCGCAGACCATGGGTCTAAAGACGAAGGCAGCGCAGTCAATCAGCAGGAAGGTGGCATGTCTGCACAACCCGTAGATCTCCAAATTTTCGGCCGTTCACTGCGAGTGAATTGCCCGCCTGAACAAAGGGATGCCCTGAATCAGGCAGCTGAAGACCTTAATCAGCGGTTGCAAGATTTAAAAGAACGCACTAGAGTCACAAATACTGAGCAGCTGGTCTTCATCGCGGCGTTGAACATCAGCTATGAGTTGACTCAGGAAAAAGCGAAGACCCGCGACTACGCTTCCAGCATGGAGCAGCGCATTCGCATGCTTCAGCAGACCATCGAACAAGCATTGCTTGAGCAAGGTCGCATAAGCGAAAAGCCAGGGTCGAAGTTTGAATAACACTTTGCAGTTAACTGTGTTAGAGTAATCGCAAGAACAAAATTTCTCTGAGATGTTTGCAAGCGGGCCAGTCCCCTGAGCCGATATTTCATACCACAAGAATGTGGCGCTCCACGGTTGGTGAGCATGCTCGGTTCGTCCGAGAAGCCTTAAAACCGTGACGACACATTCACCTTGAACCAAGGGTTCAAGGGTTACAGCCTGCGGCGGCATCTCGGAGATTCCCTTCTTTACTTCGCATCATCCCCCATACGTGTTTTCGGCTGAAGCCGCCCTGTATTACACTTGCTCCTATTGTTTCGCCAGCTCGTAACGAGACCTGCATGACTATACAGCCCGATACCCTGCTCTCCCGTCAGCATATTCGCCAGCAGATCCGCGATCGTCGACGCGCACTCAGCCCGGAGCAACAGCGCCTGTTTGCCCAACAGGCCGCCGAGCGGATGATGGCCTGGCCGCCTATAGTTCTCGCCCACAACGTGGCGCTGTTTCTCTCCTTTGACGGCGAGCTGGACACCCAGCCGCTGATCGACCAGCTCTGGCGCGCCGGCAAGCGGGTATATCTCCCGGTGCTGCATCCCTTTAGCCCCGGCAATCTGCTGTTTTTACACTACCATCCGCAGAGCCAACTGATCGTGAATCGCCTGAAGATCCGCGAACCGAAGCTCGATGTGCGGGATGTGCTGCCGCTGGCTGAACTCGATGTGCTGGTGACCCCGCTGGTGGCCTTCGATGTCAGTGGCCAACGGCTGGGAATGGGCGGCGGTTTTTACGACCGGACGCTGCAAAACTGGCAGCAGTATCGCCTGCAGCCGGTGGGCTACGCGCACGACTGCCAGCAGGTGGATAGCCTGCCGAGCGAAGAGTGGGATATCCCGCTGCCGGCGGTCATCACCCCGGGAAAAACCTGGTGTTGGTAGGTACGCGGGGACGAAAAATTCAGCCTGGAAAGTATTAACAAAAAAACGGGCAGGGACGCGACCTGCCC
>NZ_GL882849.1:7034-10195 GCF_000195655.1 Klebsiella sp. MS 92-3 | reverse complement strand
CCCGCCCCGAGAGGCAAAAATGATTAGAACAGCAGACGGGCGCGGATAGTCCCCGGGATCGCTTTCATTGCCTGCAGCGCCTGCTGGGCAACATCTTCTTCCGCTTCAATATCAATCACCACGTAGCCCATCTGCGGCGACGTTTGCAGATACTGGGCGGCAATGTTGATGCTCTGCGCGGCGAAGATTTGGTTGATTGCGGTCAGGACGCCCGGCCGGTTCTCATGGATATGCAGCAGACGACGGCCGCCGTGCAGCGGTAGAGAAACTTCCGGGAAGTTAACTGCCGACAGGGTTGACCCGTTGTCAGAGTATTTCGCCAGCTTGCCAGCTACTTCCAGACCGATGTTCTCCTGCGCTTCCTGAGTGGAGCCACCGATATGCGGTGTGAGGATCACGTTATCAAACTCGCACAGCGGCGAAGTGAAGGGGTCGCTGTTGGTCGCAGGTTCAGTCGGGAAGACGTCGATAGCCGCCCCGGCCAGATGCTTACTGGCCAGCGCATCGCATAGCGCCGGAATGTCCACCACGGTACCGCGGGAGGCGTTGATCAGCAGCGCGCCCGGCTTCATCAGCGCCAGTTCTTCCGCACCCATCATATTTTTGGTAGAGGCGTTTTCCGGCACGTGCAGGCTGACCACATCGCTCATGTTCAGCAGGTCGGAGAGATGCTGTACCTGAGTGGCGTTGCCGAGCGGCAGTTTGTTTTCAATATCATAGAAGAAGACGTGCATTCCCAGCGATTCCGCCAGAATGCCAAGCTGGGTACCGATGTGGCCGTAACCGATGATGCCCAGCTTTTTACCACGCGCTTCGAAGCTGCCGACCGCCTGCTTGTTCCACACCCCGCGGTGCGCTTTGGCGTTGGCTTCCGGCACGCCGCGCAGCATCAGCAGCAGTTCGCCGATCACCAACTCGGCCACCGAGCGGGTGTTAGAGAACGGCGCGTTAAACACCGGAATACCGCGCTTCGCAGCGGCGTTCAGATCGACCTGGTTGGTCCCGATGCAGAAGCAACCGACGGCAACCAGTTTTTCCGCTGCGGCGAAAATCTCTTCAGTCAGATGGGTACGGGAACGCAGGCCGATGAAATGGGCATCACGGATCGACGCTTTCAGCTGTTCTGAATCCAGTGCGCCTTTATGAAATTCAATGTTGGTGTAACCCGCTGCGCGAAGGCTATCGATTGCCTTTTGATGCACACCTTCAACCAGCAGAAATTTAATCTTGTCTTTTTCCAGTGATACCTTAGCCATTTCCCCGTCCTGTTTTGTCTTAACTGATGTCGTGCTGAACGAAAGTTCGTCTCAGCAACATATCAAAAAAAACTATCGCGGCAATATGAACGTTTGCGTCGCCATCCTGAAGAAATGTCATCCAGAGGGAAATCGCAGGACAAAACACCAGAAAGAGAAGAAATGGTAGCGTGTAAATCAGAATGGTTGCATAAATGTGACAGAAGTCACCAAATTGCATCTGATGAAAAAATATTTGCGAGGGAGCCGGTCGGCTCCCTGCGGACAGACTATTTTACGATGGTCTTCACGCCGTCGGCAGTACCAATCAGCGCCACGTCGGCGCCACGGTTGGCGAACAGCCCCACGGTGACAACGCCAGGAATACCGTTGATCGCGTTTTCCAGCGCGATCGCATCGAGAATTTCCAGTCCGTGCACGTCAAGGATCACGTTGCCGTTATCGGTCACCACGCCCTGACGGTACTCTGGACGGCCGCCCAGCTTGACCAGCTGACGCGCCACGGCGCTGCGCGCCATCGGAATGACTTCCACCGGCAGCGGGAACTTGCCCAGAATATCGACCTGCTTGGAGGCGTCGGCGATGCAGATAAACTTATCCGCGACCGAGGCGATGATCTTTTCACGGGTCAGCGCCGCGCCGCCGCCTTTGATCATCTGCATATGGCCGTTGATCTCATCCGCGCCGTCAACATAGATCCCCAGGCGATCGACGCTGTTAAGATCGAAGACGGTGATCCCGAGGCTTTTCAGCTTCTCGGTGGAGGCGTCGGAGCTGGAAACCGCCCCTTCGATCTGCCCCTTCATGGTGCCCAGCGCGTCAATAAAATGGGCCGCCGTCGAGCCGGTGCCTACGCCGACAATAGTCCCTGGCTGTACATATTGCAGTGCTGCCCAACCTACCGCTTTTTTCAGTTCATCCTGCGTCATAATTCTGGTCCGAGATGTGAATGCCTGTGGCGCATTATAGAACATCGACAGTGGAAATGTCCCTGCGATGCAGATCACACAACTGAACAGACCAATTTCGTCTGTATCAAATAAAAATTTATGTCATAGTGCGAGATAACGATTAGTTATGGGGGCACGCCAGAATAATGAAACGACCGGACTACAGGACACTACAAGCGCTGGATGCGGTGATTAGGGAACGAGGATTTGAGCGCGCCGCGCAGAAGCTATGTATTACCCAGTCCGCCGTCTCACAGCGTATTAAGCAGCTGGAAAATATGTTCGGCCAGCCGCTGCTGGTGCGTACCGTGCCGCCGCGCCCCACCGAGCAAGGACAGAAACTGCTGGCTCTGTTGCGCCAGGTTGAACTGCTGGAGGAAGAGTGGCTGGGCGATGAACAAACCGGCTCGACGCCGCTGCTGCTGTCGCTGGCGGTGAACGCCGACAGTCTGGCGACCTGGCTGCTGCCGGCGCTGGCCAACGTTCTGTCAGACTCCCCTATTCGTCTCAACCTGCAGGTGGAAGATGAAACCCGCACCCAGGAGCGCCTGCGCCGTGGCGAAGTAGTGGGCGCAGTGAGTATCCAGCCGCAGGCGCTGCCAAGCTGCCTGGTGGATCAGCTGGGGGCGCTCGATTACCTGTTTGTCGCATCAAAAGAGTTTGCGCAACGCTATTTCCCGAATGGCGTGACGCGTTCGGCGCTGCTTAAGGCGCCAGTCGTCGCCTTCGACCATCTGGACGATATGCATCAGGCGTTCCTGCAGCAAAACTTCGACCTGCCGCCGGGCAGCGTCCCCTGCCACATCGTCAACTCGTCGGAAGCTTTCGTGCAGCTGGCGCGCCAGGGCACCACCTGCTGTATGATCCCGCACCTGCAAATCGAGAAAGAGCTGGCCAGCGGTGAACTGATTGACTTAACGCCTGGGCTATTTCAACGACGGATGCTCTACTGGCA
>NZ_GL882849.1:6760-7024 GCF_000195655.1 Klebsiella sp. MS 92-3 | reverse complement strand
CCAGGGCACCACCTGCTGTATGATCCCGCATCTGCAGATCGAAAAAGAGCTCAACAGCGGCGAACTTATCGATCTCACCCCGGGCCTGTTCCAGCGCCGCATGCTCTACTGGCACCGCTTCGCCCCGGAAAGCCGCATGATGCGCCGGGTGACCGATGCGCTCATTGACTACGGACACAAAGTGCTGCGTCAGGATTAAACTGCGGGCATAAAAAAAACCCCCCCCCCCCCTCTGCCGCTTTTTTTTTTTTTTTTTTTTTTTTT
>NZ_GL882849.1:202-6686 GCF_000195655.1 Klebsiella sp. MS 92-3 | reverse complement strand
GTTTTTTTTGTTTCTATCGCTTACTGGGCCGGTTTCGGCGTTTCCGCCGGTTTCGCCGGGGTGGCTGGAGCAGCGGCTTGCGCCGGCTGCAGCTCAAAGACTACATCGACCTGGTCGTCAAACTGGATAGTCGCCTGCTCGTAGGTTTCCTGGGCAGAAACCGGCGCAGCGTCAGCGGCCTTCATCATGCGAACCATCGGGCTCGGCTGATAGTTGGAGACATGGTAGCGCACGCTGTACACCGGACCCAGCTTGCTGTGGAAGCCTGCGGCCAGCTCCTGCGCCTGATGCACGGCGTCGTCGATCGCCGCTTTACGCGCCTTATCTTTGTAGGCGTCCGGTTGCGCAACGCCCAGCGAGACGGAGCGAATTTCGTTGAGACCCGCTTTCAGGGCGCCATCCAGCAGACCGTTGAGTTTATCCAGCTGGCGCAAGGTCACTTCCACTGTGCGCACCGCGCGATAGCCTTTGAGAATGCTTTTCCCGTTCTGATAGTCGTAATCTGGTTGGGTACGCAGATTCGCCGAGTTGATGTCCTTTTTAGCAATACCGCTCTTTTCGAGGAAAGAGAGATATTGCGCAACGCGATCGTCAGCCTGTTTTTTTGCCGACGCGGCGTCTTTTGCCGACACGTTCACTTCGATCGCCAGGGTGGCGATGTCCGGAACCGCGGCAACGCTTGCTGTGCCTGAAGTCACAATGTGCGGGCCATCCGGCAATTCGCTGGCCTGTGCCGCCATCGTGGTCAATCCGAGTGTTGCCGCCAGGGCTAAGACTTTTAACTTCACTGTCGTTTCTCCATGTTACTTAAATCGCCCTTACGGGACGCATGCCAGCAAGCTTAGCGCGTACAGCAGGAAAGTCCATCGGACAACGCTTAGTTAAGCAACGCCTGGATATGGCTGACGCCTTCTCTTGCCAGCTGAAACGCAATAAACCACATGACGGCGCCGACCACAATATTGATGATCCGCTGGGCTCTGGCGGTACGCAGTCGCGGCGCCAGCCAGGCGGCTAACAGCGCCAGGCCAAAGAACCACAGGAAAGAGGCGCTAATGGTCCCTAGCGCAAACCAGCGCTTCGGCTCCACCGCCAGCTGACCTCCCAGGCTGCCTAACACCACAAAGGTGTCCAGATAAACGTGCGGATTAAGCCAGGTCACCGCCAGCATGGTGATAATGATTTTCCAGCGCCCCTGCTGCATTACCTCTGCATTGGCGAGTTCAAGACTCTGACTGAACGCCGTTTTCAATGCGCCGAAGCCATACCACAGCAAAAAGGCCACGCCGCCCCAGGTCACTAGCGCCAGCAGCCACGGGGACTGCATCAGCAGTGCGCTACCGCCGAAAATGCCAGCGCAGATTAACAGCAAGTCGCTGACCGCGCATAGCAGGGCAATCATCAGATGATACTGACGACGGATCCCCTGATTCATCACAAAGGCATTTTGTGGGCCAAGCGGCAATATCATAGCCGCTCCCAGGGCAAGCCCCTGAAAGTAATAAGTAAACATAAGGATTTATCCGCTGAGTTCGAGAGTGGCGCTGACTATAGCGCGAATGAATTATTAGCGGAAATTGAAAGAATTAATCATTAATTAGAACAACTAATGATGAGCTATTGAAAAAGGCCGGCATGGCCGGCCTAAGTTATTGAGAGGCGGTTTACTCTGCTTTTTCCGGCAGGCGCACCACATGAACATCCATCTGCGGGTAAGGGAAGCTGATGCCGTTGGCGTCAAATTCACGCTTGATACGCTCGAGGATATCCCAGTAGACGTTTTGCAGATCGCTGCTTTTGCTCCACACGCGCACCACGAAGTTCACCGACGAGGCGCCGAGTTCGTTCAGACGAACGGTCATTTCCCGATCGCGCAGAATTCGATCGTCAGATTCGATAATCGAGGTCAGTAGCTGCTTTACCTTGTCGATATCAGCATCGTAAGCGACGCCGATAATAAACTCATTGCGACGCGCAGGCTCCCTGGAGAAGTTAATGATATTGCCGGCGATGATTTTCCCGTTCGGGACCACCACTACTTTACCGTCCGCGGTACGCAGGGTGGTGGAGAAAATCTGCACGTTCAACACCGTACCTGCCACGCCGCCAAGGTCGACATACTCGCCAGCGCGGAACGGGCGGAACATCACCAGCAGTACGCCTGCGGCAAGGTTCGACAGCGATCCCTGCAGCGCTAAACCCACCGCCAAACCGGCAGCACCCAGCACCGCAATCACCGAGGCGGTCTGCACGCCTACCCGCCCCAGGGCGGCAATCAGCGTAAAGGCGATAACCGCATAGCGCACCAGCGCAGAGAGAAAATCGGCCACGGTAGCGTCAATTTTACGCGCCAGCATCAGGCGGTTGACGGTATTAGAGACGACGCGCGCCACGATCATCCCGACGATCAGGATAGCGATAGCCGCGACGATGTTGACGGCATAGCTCAGCAGCAGCTCCTGGTTGCGTGCCAGCCACGTCCCGGCGTGGTTGATGCTATCGACAACGTTCAAATCTTCCATTTAACATTCCTTATGAATCCCCTGGGGGGAAGTAAATAACTCAGCCTGCGACAGGGCAGTCAGGTTATAGGGTAAACAATAAGTGCACGTTTTGCCAAATGGATCACAGTTTTCTGCGACGCTATCCTGTTGTTAAGATAATAAAAAAGCCCGCATTGCTGCGGGCTTCCGGGTAAGAAACAGATTTTTCTTACAGAACGTCGATCGCGTTCAGCTCTTTAAATGCCTGCTCCAGACGAGTCACCATGGAAGTCTGGGCAGCACGCAGCCATACGCGCGGGTCGTAGTATTTCTTGTTCGGCTGGTCTTCGCCTTTCGGGTTGCCCAGCTGGCCCTGCAGGTAAGCTTCGTTCGCTTTGTAATACTGCAGGATACCGTCCCAGGTTGCCCATTGGGTGTCGGTATCAATGTTCATTTTCACCACGCCGTAGCTGACGGAGTCTTTAATTTCCTGAGCGGAAGAACCGGAACCGCCGTGGAACACGAAGTTCAGGCTGTTGTGCGGCAGGTTGTGTTTCTTGGAAACATATTCCTGAGAGTCGCGCAGGATGGTCGGGGTCAGAACTACGTTACCTGGTTTGTACACGCCGTGTACGTTACCGAAGGAAGCGGCGATGGTGAAGCGCGGGCTGATTTTGCTCAGCTCGGTGTAGGCGTAATCCACGTCTTCCGGCTGGGTGTACAGGGCGGAAGCGTCCATGTGGCTGTTATCCACGCCGTCTTCTTCACCGCCAGTGCAGCCCAGTTCGATTTCCAGGGTCATGCCCATTTTGGCCATGCGCGCCAGGTACTTAGAGCAGATCTCGATGTTTTCGTGCAGGGACTCTTCAGACAGGTCGATCATGTGGGAAGAGAACAGCGGTTTGCCAGTAGCGGCGAAGTGTTTTTCACCGGCGTCCAGCAGGCCGTCGATCCACGGCAGCAGTTTCTTCGCGCAGTGGTCAGTGTGCAGGATAACCGGCACGCCGTAGTGTTCAGCCATCTGGTGCACGTGGTGGGCGCCAGAGATAGCGCCGAGGATAGCAGCACCCTGAGGAACGTCAGTTTTCACGCCTTTACCTGCGATGAACGCTGCGCCGCCGTTAGAGAACTGAACGATAACCGGAGAGCGAACTTTCGCTGCAGCTTCCAGAACGGCGTTGATGGAATCAGTACCTACGCAGTTTACCGCCGGCAGTGCAAAGTTGTTTTCTTTCGCTACCTGGAACACTTTCTGAACGTCGTCGCCAGTGATGACGCCCGGTTTTACGAAATCAAAAATTTTAGACATGTTACTTAGTCCTGTATCTGTATCTTCGACCGTTGAAGAAGGTTCGCGAGCCCTTAAGCGCGCTGAAAAACAGGCGGGTTTCCCCGCCTGAACTGAATTACTGCTTAGCGCGCTCTTCGAGCATCGCTACTGCCGGCAGGACTTTGCCTTCGACGAATTCAAGGAATGCGCCGCCGCCAGTGGAGATGTAGGAAATTTTGTCAGCGATGCCGAACAGGTCGATCGCTGCCAGGGTGTCACCGCCGCCGGCGATGGAGAAACCTTCGCTGTCCGCGATAGCGTTAGCCACGATTTCAGTCCCTTTACGGAAGTTAGGGAATTCGAATACGCCAACCGGGCCGTTCCACAGGATGGTTTTGGCGTTCTTCAGGATTTCAGCCAGTTTCTGTGCGGAAACGTCGCCAAGGTCCAGAATCTGCTCGTCATCTTTGATGTCGTTAACAGATTTCAGGGTTGCCGTTGCGGTTTCGGAGAACTCGGTCGCTACGCGAACGTCGGTCGGAACCGGGATATCGCAGGTGCCCAGCAGGCGCTTGGCTTCATCAACCAGATCTGCTTCGTACAGGGATTTACCGACGTTGTGGCCCTGAGCGGCAACGAAGGTGTTAGCGATACCGCCGCCCACGATCAGCTGGTCAGCGATTTTAGACAGGGAATCCAGAACGGTCAGTTTGGTGGACACTTTAGAACCACCAACGATAGCGACCATCGGACGAGCTGGCTCTTTCAGCGCTTTACCCAGCGCGTCCAGTTCAGCGGCCAGCAGCGGGCCTGCGCACGCCACGTCAGCAAATTTGCCGATACCGTGGGTGGAAGCCTGCGCGCGGTGCGCAGTACCGAAAGCGTCCATCACGAACACGTCGCACAGCGCAGCGTATTTCTTAGACAGTTCTTCGTCGTCTTTTTTCTCGCCTTTGTTGAAGCGAACGTTTTCCAGCACCACCAGTTCACCGGCAGCTACTTCCACGCCGTCCAGGTAGTCTTTAACCAGGCGTACCGGGTTGGACAGTTTGTCTTTCAGGTAATTAACAACCGGCAGCAGAGAGAATTCTTCGTTGTACTCGCCTTCGGTCGGACGACCCAGGTGAGAAGTAACCATGACTTTCGCGCCCTGCTTCAGCGCCAGTTCAATGGTCGGCAGAGATGCACGGATACGTGCGTCGCTGGTTACTTTCCCGTCTTTAACTGGTACGTTCAGATCCGCACGGATAAAAACGCGTTTACCAGCCAGATCCAGATCGGTCATCTTAATTACAGACATGGTGAATCCTCTCGTTGATTCATAAAGTTTTGTCGACGTTTACGCGTCGAACCTGAAACCAATAGCCGCCATCGCTAACGTCGTGTCGAGCATTCGGTTAGCAAAGCCCCATTCGTTATCGCACCAGACCAGCGTTTTGATCAGATGCGCGCCACTGACCCGGGTTTGCGTACCATCGACGATGGCGCTGTGCGGATCGTGGTTAAAATCTGTCGAGACCAACGGTAATTCCGTATAGTCAACTATACCATGAAATGCACCTTGTGCTGCTTTTTGCAGCAACTGGTTGACTTCACATGCTTTTACCGGTTTTTTCACCGTCACGCTCAGGTCAATTGCCGTCACGTTAATCGTCGGCACCCGCACGGCAATCGCTTCAAAACGGTCGTTAAATTGCGGAAAAATACGGGTGATCCCTGCCGCCAGTTTGGTATCCACCGGAATGATCGACTGGCTGGCCGCGCGGGTACGCCGCAAATCCGGATGATAAGCGTCAATCACCTGCTGGTCATGCATCGCCGAGTGAATGGTGGTGACGGTGCCGGACTCAATGCCATAGGCGTCATCGAGCAGTTTAATGATCGGAATAATGCAGTTGGTGGTGCAGGAGGCGTTGGAGACAATGCGATGCCCGGCGCGAAGTTCATCCTGATTTACGCCGTACACCACCGTCGCGTCGAGGTCGTTGCCGCCGGGGTGGGAAAAGAGCACTTTTTTCGCCCCCGCCTGAAGATGGGCTTCACCGTGTTCACGACTCCCGTATACCCCGGTACAGTCAAGCACGACGTCCACCGCCAGTTCGCGCCAGGGCAGCGCCGCAATGGTCGGCTCATGCAGCAGACGGATGGCATCGTCGCCAACAAACAGCTGCTCGCGCTCCTGACGGACATCCCAGGCGAAACGGCCATGGCTGGTGTCATATTTCAATAAATGCGCGATGCCCGCGGCATCCGCCAGCTCATTGATTGCCACCACGGTGATTTCCGCACGACGCCCGGATTCATATAGAGCACGAACCACGTTGCGTCCAATGCGACCGAAGCCATTAATCGCGATGCGAATGGTCATAGATCTCCTGCAAGGCTGTCCCTGTTATGAGGTGGCTGACAGAGTAATCCAGCAACGCTCTGAGGGGAACCTTACCAGCTGCAAACTGCGACTGATTGATTAATTGTCGAACATTTAAACGACTGAAACGCTTCAGCTAGAATAAGCGAAATGAGGAATAAAAGGAATGTTTGTCCAGCGCAATAAACCAGCTATATGACTCACATCACATTTTCTCTGGAATAATTTACAACCGTATTACATGGTTCAGGAATAGCAGATACAAAAAGCCGGGTGGCGAGATAAAAGCAAAACGGTAACCCAGGGGTTACCGTTTTGGTGTTGGCACCCCCTCCTCTGGGGGGGGGGGGGGGGGGGGGGGGG